>JAHEKQ010000134.1 GCA_024638265.1 Flammeovirgaceae bacterium | reverse complement strand
TTCACGGGATCCTCAGCATCAAATCGCCGAAGCACTTCGGTGAGTTCCATGGTAGCCTTCCAATCGTTTTGTTTGCGCTTCACAAGGCCCAGTTTTCGGGAGACCCGTCCTACATGTACATCAAATGGACATACCAATCCTGACATTGGAATCATATTCCAAATACCAAAATCCACTCCCCTATTATCCTTTCTCACCATCCATCTCAGATACATATTGAGTCGTTTACAGGATGAATTCCTCTCGGGAGTCGCTATATGTTTCCGGGTGCGGTCGGGTATATAAGGACTATCAAAGAAGTAATGATGAAACGCTACCAGGCGGTCATACATCTTATCCGAAATCCCCCGGTTGAAAGCCACCTCCAGGCTGTCATGATTTTTATAATGACCCGACAGGAAATGGATGAAATAAAGTAAATCGATGGGTTGAAAGGTGCGGTGCACAAAATTTTGAAAACGCACGAGATCCTGCTCTTCATGATTCAGAAGAAAATCGTGGGGACTGTTATCCATACCCTCCATGAGTGTTTGGCAATTCCGAATTATCGTGATTCTCTGGCCCCATGCCAGGATGGCGGCAAAGAATCCTGCTATTTCAATATCCTGATTCTTTGTAAACAGATGGGGAATGGAAACGGGATCATCCTTAACGAATCCGGGAACATTGAATTCCATGTATTTCTGATCCAGGAAATCTTTCAGATCGCGGTCGCCCGCCACTATGGTATATAGGTTATGGTTACGCGGAATTTCTTATCAACCGCACCGAGGCGATCAAATGCAGCTCTGGATACTTTGACCAGGATATCTTTGTTGTCGCCAGTCTCAGGAAGCTTCCCGATCACACGGGCCCACACTTCCCTCCCATTCATCTCATTTCTTACTCTAATTATCGTACCCGGACGCACATTTCGGTGCAAAGCGAGGTACTTTCGCGTATTTTCCGTATCCGGAATCAACTCAGCAACGCCTTTTTCTGTTACCTCCACGAAGTCATCTGTTGTTTTTGGGGTGGTATCGATGATAATATCAGGCTCTTCTTCTTTCACCACAACCTCCTCCTTTACAGGGGTATCCTGCTTGTTTTCCACCACCTCGGTTACTGCCTCTTGTTTTTCTTGTGTAGTCCCGGCAGTGGGCGGACTCACCCTGAGCTTCTGACCCTCACTGATTGCAGATCCTTCCAGTTTGTTCCATTCGACAAGGTCTTCAACACTCACATTGAATTTTCTCGAAATGGCATAAAGTGTTTCTCCCGCTTCAACCGTATAGTCTGCACCTTCAGGCACCACCTTATTATCCAATTCTTCTTTAGCTTCGGTTTTTACTTCACTTCCTGAATCAGCTCCTTTTCGGATGACCAATTCCTGACCGACATTTAAGGCCACGTCCGACATCCCGTTCAGTTTCTGGATCTCTTCGATATCCACATCATACTTTTTGCTAATAGCGAATAATGTTTCTCCTGCTTGTACTATATGGGTAACAGATTCCCCGGTTTCTACTCTGACAGGGATTAATATCTCCTGACCTATTGACAGGCCCTGTCCGGCTGCCGGATTGGCTTCCAGGATATCATTGGCAGTGACTTCGTATGCCCTTGAAAGGGCATACACGGTTTCCCCGGCCTGTACCTTATGAACCTTGTACTTTCTTCCATCGATTGTTCTTAACTCACCGGTATCCTGGGCTGTAGAAGCAACTGTGATGAATATAAAAAATAGGCAACTAACTAGTAATTTCATCGTTTTTAGGACTCTGCTCAGAGTGGTTACAAAAATGTGGCCAACTTCTACGCGAATATACATAAGTTTATCGTTTCCCCGGACCAGATTATTGCCCAAAACGAGTTTTAGGGTTATCCAAATGGCATATATTCGTATCTTAGGGAAAGAATTGAAGAGATATCGAGTGATGAGAATTTTGTTGTTGATGCTTGTGGTATTCTGTGGTCTTACGGTAGTCGGACAACAGAAGGTGATGGTGATGGAAATTAAATCAGAAATTGATCCGAGGACCAATCGTTACGTGGAGCTAGCGCTCGATCACGCCAAGGAAATTGAAGCGGACATTATTATAATAGAAATGGACACCTATGGAGGCTTGGTCGATGATGCCAAAGACATCGTGGAAAACCTCCTGAACTTTGAAAAACCAGTTTGGGTGTTCATCGACAAGGATGCTGCCTCGGCAGGAGCATTGATCTCTATCGCCTGTGACAGTATCTATATGGCCCCCGGGGCAAGTATCGGTGCGGCGACCGTTGTGACGATGGATGGCACGGCTGCCCCCGACAAATACCAGTCTTATATGAGGGCTACCATGAGAGCCACGGCGGAGGAATCGGGACGGGATCCTAAGATTGCAGAAGGTATGGTGGACGAGAATATTGAAATTGAAGGGATCAGTGAAAAGGGACAGGTGATTACTTTCTCAACATCAGAAGCCATTCAATTTGGTTTTTGCGAGGGGAAAGTCAGTAGTGTTGAAGAAATCCTTGAAAAGAATGAAGTTGTCGATTACGAGATTGTCCGATATGAATTACCTGGAACTGAACGAGTCATAGCATTTTTCCTCAACCCTTTCATCAGCGGAATACTGATCCTCGTTATTATTGGAGGTATCTATTTTGAGTTACAATCACCGGGTGTGGGGTTTCCTATCCTTGCCGCTGGTGTGGCACTTATACTATACCTGGTACCCTACTACCTCAACGGACTTGCTGAGAGCTGGGAGATCATCCTTTTTGTGGTTGGGATCGTCCTGATTGCAGTCGAGGTCTTTGTCATTCCGGGCTTCGGGATTGCCGGAGTCTCGGGAATGGTCCTGACGGTGGGGTCGTTAATCCTCATGATGCTCAACAACGATATTTTCGATTTTTCACTGGTGCCCTGGGATAATATCATGATTGCCACATTCACTACCCTCGCCGGACTCCTGGGAGGGTTTATGGTGATGTTCATGGCAGGGGTCCGTCTAACCAATACCCGGATATTCAACCGCGTTGCCCTTGTTGATAGGCAAGACCGCTCGGAGGGATATACTAGTTCCTTCCTGGTAGAGGACAAACTGGTTGGCAAAGAGGGGGTGGCCTACACCATTCTCAGGCCAAGTGGCAGGGTGGAGATAGATGGAGAAGTCTACGATGCCTATACCCGGGGAAGTTACATCCCAAAAGGCTCGCGTATTAAAGTTATAAGTGACGAAGGGACCAGTTTGAAGGTGAAAAAAATATCCTGATTTGAAATTCCTGGGGATCATACCAGCCCGATATGCATCTACTCGTTTCCCCGGTAAGCCACTGGCGGACATCGGAGGAAAAAGTATGATTCGCAGGGTATTTGAAAGGGCCAGTTCAGTACTGGATGATGTTGTAATTGCAACAGATGATCAGCGAATCTTTGATCATGTCAATGAGTTTGGACGGGTATTTATGACATCGGAAAATCATCAAAGCGGGACCGACCGTTGTGCAGAAGCCGTCCAATTGCTTGACCAGGAGTATGATTATGTAATTAATATCCAGGGTGATGAACCATTCTTAGACCCCGCTGAAATTGCCCAGGTTATGGAATTATTGAATAAGGAGAATGGGAACATTGAAATCCTGACACTTGCTTTTCGACTGGAGGACAATAACAAAATAAATGATCCAAATGTAGTAAAGGTGGTTATTAACCATCAGGGAAATGCCCTTTATTTTAGCAGGAGCCCGATCCCTTACAGAAGAAACCAAACGTCCTATCCAGTTTATCAGCATGTGGGTTTGTACGTCTACCGCAACGATATACTGAAAGCAATATCCAATCTTCCACCCTCCATGCTTGAAAAGACGGAAAGTCTCGAACAGCTACGCTGGATGGATGGGGGATATCAAATAAAGGTATTGCAAGCAGCAAAACCCGGGGTTGGGATTGATACCCCTGAAGATCTGAGAAAAGCTTTAGACTCTAAACTCTGGCAGACTTCTTGAAGTTATATAGGTAGTGAAACTCTTTCTTTCTATAGCGGCCTTATTTATTACCGGAATTGTTGCGGGTCAAAGCTACCTGACAGTTTCGGGGGTTGTTATGGACGAGGAGACTTCGGAACCCTTGATTTTCGCTTCTGTGGGGATTGAAGGAAGTAGTATCGGTACAATTTCCAATACGATCGGGGAGTTTGATTTTCATGTTCCTATCGAAAACCGTGACGATATTCTTGAGATCCAGATGCTGGGTTATGAAACATTCAGGATGTCTATCTCCGAAATCCTGGAAAATGAAATTACCCAATTCCGTTTGTCACGCATCAGCAAATTCCTGGAGGAAGTAGTCATTACCGACAGTCTCGATGGTGCAGAAGTCTATACCATTGCGGTCAACCGGATTGAGAGCAACTACGCCCAGGAGCCTTTTATGCTTGACGCTTTTTACAGGGATCTTAAGGCTGTGGGTGGAAGTTATGTTGCGCTCCTGGAAGCCGCGGTAAAGATTTATGACCGTGATTATTCAGCCCCCAAGAATAAATTTCGATTAAGGGAGCGAGTAGCGCTGGTAGAAGTGAGGAAAAGCCTGGGCTATGATAATAAGTTCACCTCTTTTTTCGACCATACCAACCTCCTTGAAGATCTGCTCCTGCACAATAATGTAAGATATCGGCAATTTCCCGAGGACATGACCTTCCTCAGCAACCTCGTCCGGGAAGACTCCGATTTTTTCGACGGAAGGAAAGTATTTGTTATTCGTTCAAAGGACAGTGATCGGTTGAGGATCTACGTAGATGCCGAGAATTTTGCGATCATCAGGCTTGAATATAATATCGGTGAAGGGAAGGAAATCATTGCCTCCAAACAGAATTTACACAGCAGGATGGGATCTCTTCATAAAATAGTGGAGTTCAAGGAATACAGCGGAAAGATGTATTTGAGCCATATTGATTTGAATACGGAAATCAACTGGTACGATGATAAGACGGAAGAATTAAAATTCACCACACACCTTCATCAGCAACTGCTTATCAATAAGGTATATCCAGAAACCTCCCAAAAGATTGGCACTACGGAAAAAATGAAGCGATTTGGACTTCAATACCAACATAAGAAATACAATAAGGAATTCTGGGACAACTACAACGTGATTAAGGACACGCCACTGGATATGAAGATTGTAGCAGACCTGGAAAAGGAACTCTCTCTCGAGAAGCAGTTCCAGGATAATTGATAGGTTGAGGGTTGGAGGTTGAAGGATGAGAGGGCTATAATAGGGTCCTAAAACGCATGAGTCTATATATTCTTCCATTTGTCGCCATATATTGTAACCCAACGATCAGAACTTACCTATCCAAAAATTATCCTGCATCTTAGATTCAGATAAAGCCAACTATAGACACGGAAATGTCCCCGAGAACAAGGTTCTTGGGGACGTTTTTTTTTAGCCTAAATCTTCTACATTCGCATCAGTCATCTGACAATCCACGTCTCTACCTCTGGTTTCAACTGCTTATTCGATTGAAGAAGTAGAATGAAGATTAACGAAGACTGATTGATGATATAGATTTTGACGAAAAATTCTCCTTCGGAATTCAGTCATCTGACAATCCGGTACTCTACCTCTGGTTTCAACCGCTTATTCGATTGAAGAAGTAGATTGAAGATTAACGAAGACTGATTGATGATATAGATTTTGACGAAAAATTCTCCTTCGGAATTCAGTCATCTGACAATC
>JAHEKQ010000051.1 GCA_024638265.1 Flammeovirgaceae bacterium | reverse complement strand
GTGTGCGCAGCACGGGTGGCCCGGGTTTTTTTACCCGGGGGACGCGATGACCACATCGTACGGCTTGGCGAGTGGGTTAGTTTGGGTTGGTGGTTGGCCGGTAGTGGGTAGTGGGTGGTGGGTGGTGGGTAGTGGGTGAGGGTGAGGGTGAGGGTGAGGGTGAGGGAGGGATGAGGGAGGATATTAATAGTAAGTTCCAAATACCATCTTAGCTATTTCTTTACTAACTTTGCAGCGCAAATCGGTGCGACCAGCTCCTGCTGAATCCCCCAGGACCGGAAGGTAGCAAGGGTAGGCGGTTGTAGCGGTGCGACGCCGGTTTGCTTTTTTATTGCGTAGACGCGTAGACGGGTGGACGCGTATACGCGTTAATCGCGTTTTCAATGAGTGAGAAGATAATCTTCAGTATGGCGGGGGTCAGTAAGATCTATCCGCCTTCAAAGACAGTTCTAAAAGACATTTACCTTTCTTTTTTTTACGGAGCCAAGATCGGGGTTATAGGTCTTAACGGTTCCGGGAAGAGTTCATTATTACGGATCATCGCCGGACTGGACCATGAAATCAAGGGGGAAGTAGTATCCGATTCAGAACATAGTGTGGGCCTCCTGGAACAGGAACCTCAGCTCGATCCCGACAAGACGGTAAAAGAAATCGTAGAGGAGGGAGTACAGGAAGTGGCTTCCCTGCTAAAAGAATATGAGGAGATCAACCTGAAGTTCGCAGATCCTGACATTCTCGCTGATGCGGACGCGATGAATAAACTGATTGAAAAGCAGGGAGAGGTTCAGGAAAAAATGGACCAGGTGGGAGCCTGGGACCTCGACAGCAAGCTTGACCTGGCAATGAATGCCTTGAGAACACCTCCTGGAGATGCATTTATCAAAAACCTGTCGGGGGGTGAAAAGCGCCGGGTAGCATTGTGCCGACTCCTTTTACAGGAACCGGACGTTCTCCTGCTTGATGAGCCCACCAACCACCTGGATGCAGAATCTGTCCACTGGTTGGAACAACACCTCCAACAATACAAGGGAACGGTTATAGCCGTAACCCACGATCGGTATTTCCTTGACAATGTGGCCGGCTGGATTTTAGAATTAGACCGAGGCGAAGGAATTCCCTGGAAAGGTAATTACAGCTCTTGGCTGGATCAAAAACAAAAGCGCCTGGATCAGGAAGAAAAAACCGAATCCAAGAGACAACAAACTCTTCAGAGGGAGTTGGAATGGATTCGAATGGCTCCGAAAGCCAGGCATGCCAAAGGAAAAGCGAGAATCAACTCCTACGATCAGTTATTGAATGCCGATGTTAAGGAGAAAGAGGCCAAACTTGAACTCTATATCCCACCCGGGCCAAGGTTGGGAAGCCAGGTGATCGAGGCTCAGAACCTTTCCAAATCATTTGGTGATAACCTGCTTTATGAGAATCTCAGCTTCAGTCTCCCGCAAGGTGGTATAGTGGGAATAATAGGGCCCAATGGGGCCGGAAAAACCACTCTTTTCCGGATGATCATGGGGATGGAGTCTCCTGATGAAGGTAGTCTAATTGTCGGTGAATCTGTAAAGACTGCCTATGTGGACCAGGAACACCTCCAACTGAATCCTGAAGCCACGGTATGGGAAGCCATTTCCGGGGGAAATGAAGTGATCGAGCTTGGCGGACGACAGATCAATTCCAGGGCCTATGTTAGCAAATTCAATTTTGCGGGCTCTGAACAGCAGAAAAAGATCAGGGAATTAAGCGGTGGAATGAGAAACCGCTTACATCTCGCCATAGCCCTCAAGCAGGGGGGCAATCTGTTGCTTCTCGATGAGCCGACCAATGATCTGGATGTCAATACACTCCGGGCCCTCGAAGAAGCACTGGAAAACTTTGCAGGATGTGCGGTGATCATTTCGCACGACCGCTGGTTCCTGGACAGGATTTGTACCCATATACTTGCTTTTGAAGGGAATTCAAAAGCCATTTGGTACGAGGGTAGTTATAGTGAATACGAAGAAGATAAAATCAAACGATTGGGTGAACTCATTCCCAAGAGAATCAAATATAAAAAGCTTACAAGATGAAACGCCTTATCGTTGTGAGACACGCGAAGTCAAGCTGGTCCAATCCGCACCTGGGTGACAGTGAACGACCGCTCAATAAAAGAGGGCATCGCAATGCTCCTGAAATGGGAAAAAGGCTCAAGTCGAAGGGATTTATCCCGGACCTTATCGTGAGCAGTAAAGCCAACAGGGCCCTGACTACCGCGAAATATATTGCTGCTGAAGTGGGATACGATGAGGCCGATATCTATATCAGCGATTACCTGTACCATCGGGATGAGGATGAAATGATAGAATTGATCCGGAATATTGATCAAAAAAATAACACCGTCATGATCTTCGGTCACAATCCGGGGTTTACCGACCTTGTGAACTACCTGACGGGATCAGATATTTATAATATTCCAACAGCTGGATTAGCGGTAATTGAATTTGATAGTGACCATTGGTCGGAGATTAAGCCCGGTGCAGGAAATTTAAGACATTACGACTATCCTAAAAACAGGAACTAGTCCTCGACCCTTTCCCTGCCAGCTTCCATGATGGCATAGGTCCTTATCTCCTGGAATTGATCGGGTGACAATACTGTACTGGCTGCACCGTTATTATCAGGTACAAAACTGCCCTCGTTCTCCCACCATTTCTGTGCCAGCTCCCTGGCCTTTTCATGATCGACATCAAACCATTTGATGTAAGAATCAGAAACCATCCATGGCTCATTGACCTCTGCATATTTTTCAAAGATCATACTCCGGATTCGTGTTGAAGTATTATCGCCCTTGGTAAAGTGGTTTATAGTATAGGACATTGTCTCGGGTTCGGTCATAATGTTATCCCAGTACTTGTAACTCGAAATAACCTCGGAAGTAGTGAGGAGGAATCCATAGCCCTTTTCCAAGGGCTCCTTGCTCACCGAACAGAATGCTTTAAATGAATTTTTCTTTTTACCGAATAGCTTATTGAGTACAGACATGTATCGCTTTTGAGTTTTTGACCTATGAATTACTTTACGTATTCGTATTTCAAAGGTTGGCCGAAATAATTAAAAACTGGATTACTTCCCTCCCTCTGAAACATCCTGTTCCTCATAATTAGTGAGGAATTCCCTTAACATATCAGCCGGAAGCTTTTTAGCAATAATTTCTTTTTCCTCATTGATCACGTAAAGTGTGGGAGTCTGAAAAGCGTCATACAGATCCTGGTAGTGTCCTACCATACTCCTGGGACCATTCACATTCACCCATTTACTCATGCCCATATCGGTAATGTAGTTTTTCATTTTGACCAGTGATGTATCGGCACAGACACTGAAAACCTGTACATCAAAATCCGTAGAATTAGCAAAATCTACAAGGATTGGAGTTTCCGTTTTACAGTGACCACAGTCGGGATCATAGAAATACAGTATCGTGTATTTATTGTTAATATCGAGCATACTTCGTGCCCGCATATCGGCATCTAGCATCCTCAAATCCGGGGCTTTCATCCCAATCATACTCAGTCTTAATTTGTCGGCACGATCCTTAACATTGGTCTTAAGTTGTTCATCTGCCCAATAGTCCATTTCACCTGATTCAAAGTATTTATCATTCAAGTGGACAAATACCTCATCGAGCCCCATGACGGGAGGTGCGTAATATTTCGAAGTAAGCGCCCAAACCAGATACTTATACATCTCCGGATTTTCTTTGGTTATACCAATCAGGTTTTCCATTTCTATCAGTATTGAATCGGGACCCTGGTATACCACCTTGTCGAAATATTCATCAACTTTTTGTTGCATCAAGGGGAATGGAAGGCGAAGCATTGCATCATCCTTCAGATCAATATTATCCCAGAAATGCTCTTTATAATACCTATACCTTTCCTGCTTGTTTCCATCAGTTGCTTCGCTGAGAGACGGCGGGAATTCAAAGGTCTGCCTTGCCTTAAGGATCTTTCCAACAAGCGTATTTGGGAAATTCGCAATGATACTGTCCTGGAAGTCTTTAACTCTCGCGTTGATTTTTTCAAGTTCTTTTTTCGCCCTGTTTCGTTCATCTTCTGTAGCCGAAGAATCACTTAAAATCTCTCCAAGGGGACCGGCAATTTGATTTTGATTTCCATTAAAAATGAGATTATCGAAAAATAGCTCATTATTAATATCCCCTTCCACTTTCATTTCCCGGTATAAATCTTCGTTGGTGGTCTTCAGTGTGAAATGTTGATCATCATAAACGGCAAAGTCAAACAGCTTTTGTTTTTCATCCGTTAGGACCATGATATAGACTCCCGGATTAAGTCTTTCCGTTCCCTCCCAAATCACTTTACCGGTAGAGTCTGTCGTTGAATTATCACGTGTATAGGTTGACTCATTAAAGTAGTAAGCCAACATAACGTTTTTATTTTCAAGACCCTCTATTTGAACCTCAATCCTATATCCCGGGGGCCTTTCTGCTGTTTGACAGTATACTGTACTCGAAAATATTATAAGGCCAATTACAAGGCTGAATATCCTTTGCATCATTGAAATACTCTTATCACTCAAACGGTCGTAAAACTACTGAATTTGGAACATAGTTCCATTTATGGTTTATTCACCGGAGCTTAGTTGCCCCAGTCGACTCAGATTGATACTTTTGTCACCTTATTGGTAACACATGTCCATAGAAATCAAAAACCTGACCAAAGTTTTCGGCAAGCAAAGAGCTGTGGATAACGTGAGCTTCACCGTCGAGGAAGGAGAAATTGTTGGGTTTCTAGGTCCAAATGGTGCCGGAAAATCCACAACCATGAAAATCGCTACTTGCTACCTGCCACCAACATCCGGTGAAGTGAGTGTTTCCGGGTTTGACGTAATCAGTGATCCTATGGAGGTCAGGCGGAGAATAGGTTACCTTCCAGAACACAATCCACTATATCTTGACATGTACCTTCATGAATATTTGAGTTTCATGGGCAGGATCTATGGCATTGGAGGCAAGATATTGAAATCCCGTTTGGCGGAAATAATTGAGATGTGTGGGTTGGGAAGAGAACAAAATAAGGTTCTCGGATCGCTCAGTAAGGGTTACCGGCAAAGGGTAGGGCTTGCTCAAAGTCTCATACACGATCCTGAAGTGCTTATTCTTGATGAGCCGACTACAGGCCTTGACCCAAACCAAATTGTGGAGATTCGCAACCTGATAAAGGGGATTAGTAAAAATAAAACCGTCATCTTTTCTACCCATATCATGCAGGAGGTCCAGGCTATGTGTGATCGGGTTATAGTGATCAATGAAGGAAAAATTGTAGCCGATGATAAAATTGATGAGCTTTTGAAAGGAAAAGGGCTTGTGATTCGTGCAGAATTTGAAGATGCTGTACCCGAAGAAGTATTCGAATCATTGGAGGGGGTTATCTCAGTTGAAACGGATAAAAACGTCGTGTTTTTCTCAGTTAAAGAGGATATCCGGAAAAATTTATTGAAGATGGTATCCGAGAATGAACTGCCACTAATTGGCCTGACTTTACAGGAGAGTAATATTGAAGGAATTTTCAGGGATTTAACCATTGAGAAAAAGAATGATTGAAATCATCAGGAAAGAATTCTTTGGTTTTCTACACTCCTTGATCGCCTACGTAGTGATCGTGGTTTTCCTAACCGGGATGGGACTTCTCATGTGGGTCTTTCCCGAAACATCGGTACTGGAATACGGTTACGCTGATATGGAGGCGCTTTTTTCGGTGGGCCCCTATGTGCTGATGTTCCTGATTCCAGCGGTGACCATGAGATCGTTTTCTGAAGAGTACAAATCAGGAACCATCGAGCTGCTCTTTACCCGGCCCCTATCGGACTCCCAGATTATCTGGGGTAAATTCCTGGCCTCCTTTGGCCTGGTCTTGTTATCACTTTTACCCACCCTGGTATATTTTTACTCGATTTATTCCCTGGGAGACCCCATTGGAAACCTTGACATACCAGGCACCGTGGGCTCATACCTTGGTTTGCTATTGCTCTCTGGTGTTTTTACTTCGATAGGTATATTCGGATCTGCCATAAGCCGAAATCAGATTGTAGCATTTGTCCTATCGGTATTCTTCTGTTTTCTTATGTATTCGGGATTTAGATCGATTGCGGGAATCGATGTTTGGGGTAGTTCTTCACTACTTTTGGACCAATTGGGAATACTATATCATTATGACACATTGAGCAAGGGATTACTCGATACCCGTGACCTGGTATATTTCGCTTCTGTAATCCTGTTTTTTGTGCTTTGTACTCACCTCGTAATCGGTAGCAGAAAATGGTAAGCTGGCTGGAATCGAGAAGGACTGAAGGATGGCTCAAGTGGTTGGCGGGCGTATTGCTATTAATTCTCATTAACCAGGTATCAGCACTGTTTTTTGATCGGGTTGATCTAACAGAGGAAAAGCGATACTCTATCAAGCCTGCCACTGAGGAATTATTGAGTTCCCTTGATGATAATATATATGTTGAGGTATACCTGGAAGGAGAGTTGAATTCGGGATTCAAAAGACTTCAAAAATCCGTCAGGGAATTATTAAAGGAATTTGAAGTTTATTCAGACCACAAAGTCAAATACACATTTATTGATCCCGCCACGGCCATTAGCTCAAGAGCCAGGAATGAG
The DNA here is from genome assembly GCA_024638265.1 of Flammeovirgaceae bacterium. Classification (GTDB taxonomy): domain Bacteria; phylum Bacteroidota; class Bacteroidia; order Cytophagales; family Cyclobacteriaceae; genus JAHEKQ01. Next base: position 16,208 of record JAHEKQ010000051.1, on the reverse strand, counting down.
TTTATGGCGGACCTTGCAGGAAAAGGTATAACCCCTACCAATGTAATTGACAACCGGAACGGTGAACGCTCAGAGAAAATCATATTTCCGGGAGCGATTGTTAGCTATGGTAATTCAGAAAAGGGCGTTATGCTATTGTCTGGATCCAGGGGTGAAGATCAACTCAACAGCAGTATTGAGAATGTAGAGTTCAAGCTCGCTTCAGCAATCTTTCAGCTAACCGGGGTAGATCGTAAAACTGTTGGATTTATTCATGGTAATGGAGAACTGAGAGGGGACGAATTACTATCCTTTCAAAACTCACTTTTCGAATTTTATGACCTTGAAGAAATCAACATTAATAGTAATGAGTTATCGAGCAACCTAGACCTGGTAATTATAGTAAAGCCAACTGAAGAATGGAGCGAAGAAGACAAATTCAAGCTTGATCAGTATATAATGAAGGGAGGGCGAGCTATGTTCCTTTTGGATCTTGTTGACGCTAATATGGACAGTGCCAATAATGAATTGAATACTTCTTTCCCCTACCAGAGTGGCTTGGAAGATATGCTCTTCCGCTATGGTGTGAGGGTTAACTACGACCTGGTGCAGGACAACAATGCGGCTTTATACCCCATTGTAATTGGCTATTCAGGAGACCAACCACAGATTATGCAACTTCCCTGGCCGTTCTTTCCGGTGGTTAACCGTTTCGCCGACCATCCCATTTCCAGAAACCTGGACGGGGTGCTATTGCAGTTTGTCAGTAGTATTGATACAGTGAAGGGTGATGGTATTAAGAAGACCCCTTTACTATTCAGTTCAGATTTTAGTCGAACTGTTACGGCTCCCGCTGCAGTAAGTATCGGTGATTTAAGAAATAATTTGAAACCTGAAGACCTGAATGAATCAAACATCCCCATGGCTTATTTGCTGGAAGGCCCTTTTGAGTCGGTTTTCAAAAATAGATTCCTGCCCAGGGGCATCGAAGGGGAATTCCTGGATTCAGGTGCTGATTCAAAAATATTGGTAATCGGAGATGGTGATTTTGCTTCGAATGATCCTGTTTTGCAAGACGGCTCTGTCCCGGAACTTGGATCATATCAGAGACTTCCTGGTATCAGGTTTGCGAACAAGGATTTTCTTCTCAATGCCGTTTCCTATATGGTTGAAGAAGAGGGAATTATTTCTGCCAGGAGTAAGGAAATCAAAATCCGACCTCTCAATAAGGTAAAAATAGCCCGTGAAAAGACTTTCTGGCAAGGACTCAACCTTATCCTACCCATCGTCCTTACTGCTGTAATGGGTATTATACTTTATTTCGTTCGTAAAACCCGATACTCCAAATTCCAATAAGATGATGGATCAGAAAAAAAGAAATATCAGGTTACTTATTTTGACGGGGTTTCTGTTGATAACAGTAGTGATGATGTCTGTAGTGGGTAATACTACCGATGATACCACCGATATTGACAGGGCACTGTTCTCGATCGAAAACACCATCGACATTAACCGGATTGTTATCGAAAATAAAGACGGTTCTACTACAATGGAGTATAAGAATGGGAAATGGCTACTAAACGATCTCTTTGAAGCTGATCCCAGCAAAGTACATCTCTTCTTCGCCACTATCCAGCAGGTTAGCATAAGAAGGCCAGTCGGATCAGATATGAAGACTGGAATAACGTCGGATCTAGGCAATAGGGGAAGCAGAATCAGCCTTTACACGGAGGAGGGGTTACTGATGGAATTCACGAGTTTTGGACAGGAAGACAGTAGAAATACCTATTTCGGAGATAATGAAGAGAATCTCTACCTGATGGAAATTCCGGGCTACAGGGCTTATATTCACCCCCTTGTTGCAGTGAACGAGAAATCCTGGAGAAACCTGAATCTGTTTCACAGGATGAACTGGAGCAATCTTGCAGGGCTTTCGGTTATGCAGCCAGGTAAACCCGGGAAAAGTATCAGGATCGTTCAGGGCAGACAGTTTTTCGAAGTTGAAGGACTTTCAGCCACAGACACCACAAAGCTTATTGATTTTGTTGACTATGTATCCCTTCTGGAAGCTGATCGGTACCTGGAAAATGTCGACACCCTTTCCGGTAGAACACCGGACCTGGTTATAGACGTAAGGGACGTGGGAAACCGGCCTTTTATCATCGAACTTTTCGGTCGCATTAATGAAGGTGATGAGATAGTTGGAAGAATGGATTCCTCGGTCTATTTTGCACTCCCAACAGCCAAGGCTGCACCATTATTTGTTTCAAGGGATGAATTCAGAAAGTGATCTGATCTTGATCCCCGCTTTGATTTTGAGTCAATCAATTTTGTACTAAATTTACCTCGTTTTAAACGTACCCACGAATGAAGTTCATTGTATCATCAACCGCACTGCTCAAACAACTTTCCGCTATCAACGGAGTAATTACCACAAATCCCGTGGTTCCAATACTTGAAAACTTTCTTTTTGAGATAGAAGACGGCCTTTTGACCGTCACCGCTTCTGATCTTCAAACCTCCATGATGACCGAAATTGATGTGGAGTCCAAGGAAAGTGGCAGCATTGCAGTACCGGCCAAGATTCTACTTGAAACTTTAAAAAACCTGCCGGAACAACCTGTTACGTTCTCCATTGACGAGGAGACCTACAGCATTGAACTGAGTTCAGACAACGGCCGGTACAAATTGTCAGGCGAAAACTCCACGGATTTTCCCAAAGTACCGACTGTCAGCAATGATTTTAATCTCGAGATGTCAACGGATGTACTCTCAAAGGCTATTAATAGCACCATATTTGCCACCAGTAATGATGAGCTTCGGCCCGCAATGACCGGTGTTTATATGAATATCAGCGATACCAATACCACATTCGTTTCCACGGATGGCCACCGGTTGGTTCGTTATCGAAGAGTAGATCTGACGGGTGATGATAACAGCACCATCATCATACCCCGCAAAGCCTTGAATCTCCTTAAAAGCACTCTTCCTTCTGAAAATACCTCGGTTTCGGTGGAGTTTAATATGGCCAATGCCTACTTTAAGTTCGGGAGCATCAAGATGATTTGCAGGTTGATTGATGAACGTTTCCCGGATTATGAAAATGTTATTCCCTCGGAGAACCCGATACGAATGACTATCAACACATCGGACTTCCTCAGTTCGCTTAAAAGGATCTCTATTTACGCCAACAGGACTACCCACCAAGTGAGACTAAAAATCACGGGGAGTGAATTGCAGATATCGGCTGAAGATCTCGACTTTGCGAATGAAGCTAACGAACGACTCACCTGTGAACACGAAGGTGAGGATATTGAAATTGGTTTCAATGCCCGATTCCTTATTGAAATGCTGGGCAATGCAGACTCCGATCAAATCGAGATGCAACTCTCCGCTGCCAACCGCGCCGGCCTCATAGTTCCCGTAGAAAAGGGAGATGATGAAGACTTACTGATGTTGGTCATGCCGGTGATGTTGAATAATTACGTTTAACGGTGGGCAGTGGTCGGTAGTGGGTGGTCGGTCGACGGTAGGCGGTAGTGGGGTGAGTGCTGAGTAGTTGAAATCAACTATTTTTGATCCTTTGATTTGGCATTTATGCTTGTTTTTTCAGAATACTAGTCCATTTCTCTTTTACATCCATTTTTTTACGATTATTGAATTTATGGTTTTATGATATTGGTGGAAATACTGCTATCATGAAAAATCATAAAGACTTAGAAGTGTGGAATCAATCAATAGACTTGGTGACCACCCTGTACAAATCAACTAAAGGTTTTCCTAAAGACGAGAAATTTGGATTAACCACCCAGGTACGACGTTCCGCTATCTCTATACCAAGTAACATTGCTGAAGGGGCTTCCAGACAAGGCAACAAAGAATATGTTCATTTTCTGTATGTAGCAATTGGCTCTGCCAATGAACTTGACACCCAACTTATCATTGCAAATAGACTTGGATTTATACAATCAGTAGATTACGAGCTTGATAGTATTAGAATTATTAGAATGAAACTATACAAGCTAATTGCATATCTGAAAAATAAGTGAGAAACAGTTAATTAAACTTCTCTCCCACCGTACGCATACCCCTGACTACTCACTACCGACCACCCACCACTGTCCACCGACTACAGTGTCCTAAAATACTCCAAAATGCTCCTAGCCTCCTCCTGCGATAGTCCCTGGTTGGCCATGGGGATATTATTGTAATCTTCGAGGAGTTTCTTGGCAATGGGATCTTTTTGCAACATCTCTGCCGGGTTGAGGATCATGTTCATCACCCATTCCGGAGAGCGTCTTTCGAAAATCCCTGTGGGCGTGGGGCCGATATAGTCCTCTCCTACCTTATGGCAAGCAGTACACATTGAGTTATAAAGCTTTTGCCCCTCTTCAGCCATCGCCTGGTCTATTTCTCCCATCTCAACAGAGCTGATGGGCCCGATTCCCTTATTCTTAAGTAAATCGCTTTGTTGTTCCGCCGTACTGACTTTTCCGGGTGCGGTGCTTGATTCCTGGTTCTCACTCGTGGCAGCATTACTGCCGCAACCAATTCCAAGTGTGAGTAATATTCCGAACAGGGGAAGAAGATTTTTCATTTTTTACCGGTTTAATGTAACTACGAAAGTAAAACGGGAGTCTTTATATATGCAACTAATGACCCCTTAATCTGTCTTTACTTTCAACAACCTATATTCAGCTATGTTCAAGAATTATCTAACCATTGCCCTCAGGAATATTATCCGGCAAAAGGGATACAGCATTATAAACCTGGTAGGTTTGGCCATCGGAATGGCTGCCACTATGCTGATCCTGTTATTTGTGCAGTTCGAAATGAGCTACGATAAATACCACGATCAGTCGGACAGGATTTACAGGTTATCCAGGGAATGGCTGAATCAGGACGGTGAGACGAATCTGCATCTCGGACATCTGGCCCCACCCTTTGCTCCCCTGATGGAGAATGACTTTGAGGGGGTGATCGATGAAGCAGTGAGGGTCTTATCAGGGGGAAGTCCGGTGTTGGGAGTAGGTGGGAACAACCTGGTAGAGGACGGTTTCTTTTTCTTCGATCCCAATGTATTCGAGATATTCTCCTGGAAATTTGTAACTGGTGACCCCGAAACTGCTTTGGCAGAACCCAATACCGTGGTTCTTACACAGAGAGCTGCACAAAAGTACTTTGGAGATATTGATCCGGTGGGAGAACAGATTGTTTACAAAAATTTTGGCATGGAGGTAGAGATGAAGGTGACTGGCCTCATTGAGAATATTCCTCCCAACTCTCATTTTGAATTTGACGTCATGGGTTCTATGCTGACGGTAGAAGCCATTTTTGGTAGGGATAATATGATGCAAAACTTCGGGAGTAATAACTATTCCACCTATATACTTTTCCCGGATGAGTCATCAATCGAAGAGTTTAAAAATGGACTTCCCGGATTTATCGACAAGCACCTCGCAAGCAGCGATCCGGAAGCCCCAAAAGCTTCAACGAGAAACATTATCAACATGATGCCTGTAACAGATGTCCATTTAAGGTCGAATCTTGACAGTGAGATCGGAAGTAATGGGGATATTGAGATCATCTATATCATCACGATTATCGCCTTATTAATTCTCCTGATTGCCTGTATAAACTTCATGAATTTGTCCACAGCAAGATCTAGCAAGAGGGCAAGAGAGGTTGGAATGCGAAAAGTTATGGGTGCCCAGAAAAGTCTACTGGTAAGGCAGTTCCTTATTGAATCAACCCTCTTTTCGCTTATTTCTTTTATCGTCGCCTTAATTATGGTCTATATTACACTTCCCTATTTCGCGGGATTTGTGGATAAGCCTCTGAATTTGAATGTCTTCACAAATCCCATGGTTATCCTTATTTCACTGTTAATTGTGATTGTGGTAGGTATACTTGCCGGAAGTTATCCTTCATTCTATCTTTCTTCCTTCAAGCCGGCATCCATATTAAAAGGTGGACATAAATCAGTCGGCAGAAAATTTAACCTGAGGTCCGCACTTGTCATATTTCAGTTTTGTATATCTGCAGGATTGATCATCGCCATTGGCGTCGTTCAGGACCAGTTGGATTACGTGAAGTCCAAGGATCTGGGATTTAATAAGGAAAATATTCTGGTGCTTCCTGCACCCGCTGATCTATTCCCAAAGTTTGAATCGGTTAAAACCAAGCTGGAAGCTCACCCGTCCATCAATGAAGTGGGTCTATCTTCCAGGGTACCAAGTGGACGTCTTCTTGATAGCCAGGGAGCTTCGGCTGAGGTGAAAGGTGAAATGCAACAGATCAATTTCAGGATCGCTGATGTTCATATCGACTTCAGTTACCTCCCTCAATTGGAGGTACCGCTTGCGGCTGGTAGACATTTCAATCCCGATATCGCATCAGATTCTACCGAAGCATTCATAATCAACGAATCAGCGGTAGAAACCATTGGATGGGATTCGCCGGAAGACGCCATTGATAAGTCCTTTAATTACGGAAACCGGCAGGGAAGGATAATTGGTGTTGTGAAGGACTTCCATTTTGAGTCACTTCATCAACCCATTGCTCCTATCGTATTCCTGATTACCAGTAACCGGTTCAGCAGCGTTCTTGTAAAAGTAAAACCCGGTGGAGTGGAAGATGCAGAGGATTTCCTCAGGGAGGAATGGTCCTTTCTAAGACCAGACTTTCCCTATTCAAGCTACCTGCTGAATGAGAACTTTGATCAGCAGTATGCTGAAGAAGACAGGTTAAGTCAAGTAATCTCCTCATTTGGTTTTCTTGCTATCATAATTGCGGCCTTGGGTTTGTTTGGCCTTGCATCTTATGTAACCGAGCAACGAGTAAAGGAAATCGGCATACGAAAAGTAATGGGTGCCTCCGTCCCTTCAATTTTATTACTCCTGACTAGGGGGTTTACGCTCCTGGTACTGATTGGATTCCTTATCAGTATTCCCATAGCCTGGTACTTTATGGACAAATGGTTGAGTGGATTCGCTTATGCTACCAGTATTAATATTGGATCAATAATCCTGGCAGGATTTATTACAATATTTATCGCTTGGGTCACAGTGAGTTTCAGGACGATTCGAGCAGCTCAAAACAATCCCGTAAACAGCCTCCGCTATGAATGAGCTCTTATAGCCTTTTCATAGTCATCCAGCCGGGGGTTGACAATTCTTTTCCAGAGTGGTGGCACCAGGGCAGTAATGATCATCCCGGGATAGCCCGAGGGTAGTTGCGGAGCATTATCTATATGTTGCAGGGTCTGGTATCTTTTTATCGCGTACAAATGATGATCTGTATGAAGCTGAAGCTGGAAAAGAAAATAATTGCTCAGTACATAACTGGAATTCCAACTGTGGATTTCCGATACCGGTTCATAGCGACCGTTTTGTAATTTTTCCCTTTTTAGCCCATAATGCTCGACATAATTTACAGATTCCAATAGCGTAAATGCAAGGAAGGCCTGGGCTGCAAAGAATCCAACCAGTAACCAGACCCACGCTCCTGTCAATAAATAGATTATGCCCATCATCCCGAAACAGAATAACCAGGGGAGCACTGCAAATTGTATCATCTGATTCGAAATACTAAGGATTGGTATACCCTTACGCTTCAATCTTTGATTCTCGATTTTCCAGGCATGTGCGTATCCCTTAAACACAGACTTTACCCAGAAATGATAGAACCCTTCATTTCTTTCGGCAGTAGCAGGATCTTCAGGAGTACCGACTGTTACATGATGGCCTTTGTTGTGTTCGATAAAGAAATGCATGTACATCACTGTCATCAGGAGCAATTTGCTCAGGTTCTGTTCAAAACTTGATTTTTTGTGACCCAGTTCATGTGCTACAGTAATCCCAATTGCTCCAGTAGTCAAACCTACTCCAAGGACGAATCCCAAGCCATGGAAAAACCCGGTAAATGTCGGAAAGACATAGAATGACCACCCAAGGAATGCCAACTGGAAAAAAGCCCAGGAATAAAGAATTAATGAATAGATACGCTGATTGGCCAACCTTCGCTCCGAAGATTCATCAAGTATCCTTTCATCAACTCCAATAGAATGGTCCAGTACGGGTATGACCAGGAAAATTAAACCCAGGGTAAGGTAATTCCACCATCCGCCCAGGTAGAATCCAAGAATTGTACTAGCTGGAATAATATATGCCAAAAGATAGCCCAGTGCTGAAAACCTCTTAAGCATCAATTCATGGGTTTGAATTGCTGAAATGCCTCCTTGCAATCATGACAATAGTGAATTGACCTGCAAAGGGTTGGTCCAAAGGGATTCTGAAGTTCTGTATTCGTTCCACCACATTGAGGGCACTCGACATGTTCAAGGACATCAATATCATCAATCAAGTTACCTTTAGGTGGAGGGGCAAATCCGAATTTCCTCAGTGCCTCTCTACCCTTATCGGTTATCATGTCTGAATTCCAGGGTGACTTATAACTAATGTCAACGTGTACATCATCAAATCCCTTAGCATGTAGCAAAGACTCTATGTCGTATTTCATTTGGGTCGTCGCCGGGCAACCTACAAATGTGGGACGGATTTCAACAAAGACACTACCCTCCTTCAACTCAATATCACCCACGACTCCCAGGTCTACCAGTGAAAGCACAGGTATTTCAGGATCCATTACGTCCTCTAGCCATTTCCGTATTTCTGTTTCATTGTTCATTTTACCACTCCGCGTCGGGATCTATCCTCATTACTTCAGTCATCTCGTCAATAAGAGGCTGAAGATATTCTGTGTGCTTTCCTATCCTTCCTCCCATCACAGGCTCTACACCTTCGGGGTCAGGAAGAACCAGCTCAGTTTTTGAGATTATTGGCGCTATTAATTCCAGCCACCTGGATCTCAACTCTTCCTCCCCTCCAAAAATATTTTCTGATATAATTTCTTCCTCATAGGGTGATTTCTCAAAAAGACCCAGAGCGTAAGGCATAAGGGCATCCAGGTCATTCTGAAGTCTTGAAATACTGTCATCCGTAGCTGTACCCAGTTTTTTAACCCAGGTTCTTGCGTGCATCGTGTGATATTTCAACTCGCTTCGAATCTTTGACGACACCTGAGCCAGCAATTCATATGAGGAATTTCTGAGCATGTCGAATCTCAGGAAATCGGAATGATCGTATAGGAAATGTCTGATCAAACTGAATGAATACTCCCCGATGGGTAATTCGACCAATTGTGAATTATGGAACTCCTCCGCTTTTCTGAAAAAGGCCACCTGATCGGGATCTCCTTCACCTAATTCTTCCAATATCTGGTACATTGCATAGCTATGACCAATCTTGTCCTGGGCCATCGAACTGAACGCTATATCTTCTTCCAGGATGGGTCCTAGCCCCGTCCACTCTGAATTCCTGTGACCAAGGATCAACTGGTCATCTGCGATTTTAAATAATAGTTCCTTAAGCGCCGTTTTGTTCATGATCTGTTCTTTTCCAGGAAATTCTTCAACTTATCCCCTGCTTTATAGGCCAGTGCATCCCTGAATTTTTTGTCGGGAAGTGTAGACCAAATATCTACATCCCCGGGATCTGATTTTAAAAAATCAGCTGAGCGTGCAATCCATACATTCAGAGCGGTGGTTTCGCCAAATTCACGGGCTGCAATTCCAAAAGCACTTTTAATATCATCCGAATTTATAGTTCCGGCATGTACATGCTGTTTACCCCGTTTTAAGAGGTGGAACACCTCAAAACTGATATCACCTTCTTTTCCATCCTCAAATCTTTCGTAAACGTTTTCATTATTATCGGTAGTCAGCGATACATAAACATTGGAAGTTCTAACGACCCACAGGCCCGTACACGTCAATCTTCTGCTGTATTGTTCCTTCGCGAATAAGAATGCCAGGTCCTCATCAGAGGCGTGAACAACTCCAACATGCTGATAAGGTTTATTTTCCTTTAATTGCAGGAAAACTTCATAAGTCTCAAGTTGATCCAGGTTTTCCTTCTCGGGAAGGTCCTGCGATTTGTCTAATCGTTGAATTCTGGGATCAAGCGAATCCATATCAAGCCAGTGGTGTCACGTAGGCTGTCTCTGCCTTTTTGAGTGCCTCCCGGACCCATTGTCCGCGCTCCTCAGCGATACGCCGCACCTCCAGTCTTTCGGCATTGCATGGACCATCTCCTCTAATGACTCTGTAAAACTCGTCCCAATCCGGATCTCCATAGTGCCATTTACCGGTTTCCTCATCTTTCCTGAGTTCCGGGTCAGGAATTTCAAGTCCCAGTTCCAGAATTTTAGGAACATACATATCCAGGAATTGATTCCTCATGTCGTCATTGGTTGCCATTTTGACTTTCCACTTCATGAGAAGTTCGGTATGAACCGACATCTTATCCGGAGGGCCGAAGAAATGCATCATAGGTTTCCACCAACGATTTAATGCTTCCTGCATCATTTTTCGTTGTATATCGGTCCCTGTAGCCATATAAATGACACAATGGTGTCCGTACTTCAAATGGAAGGATTCTTCTGCACAGATCCTGTCCAGCGCCCTACAGTAGGGGCCATAACTACCCCTTGCATTGGCAAGTTGGTTAACTATTGCACCGGCATCAACAAGCCAGCTGATAAAACAGGAATCAGCCCAGGTAAATGCCGGGTAGTTGAATATGTTTGAATATTTGCTCTTTCCGGAAAGGAGGTCATTGATCATTTCCTCCCTGGTCTTTCCAAGTGTTTCTGCTGCCGAATACAACAATTGTGCATGTCCAACCTCATCCTGGACTTTGGCAATTAATGCCATCTTTCTTCTGAATCCTGGTGCCCTGGTGATCCAGGTACCTTCTGGCAGTGCTCCAATGATCTCACTATGTCCGTGTTGCTCGATCATTCTTATGAGCTGCTTTCGATATAATGACGGCATCCAATCGGAGGGCTCAATCTTTTCCCCCCTTTCGATCCTGTCTTCAAACTCTTGTAATTTTACCGGATCCTCATTTACAAGGTCCTTATTTTCCGGTTTTTCAAATATCGTTCCTCCTCCGTACATAGTATTGCAAAGATAGTAAAAAGGGGTCATTTGATAAAGCACCCCTTGTTACAAGAGTAACGATCTGACCCCCGTTTTTGTTAAGAAATTGACATCTTTGCAAAGACATGGAATTCAAATCACCTGAGGAATTTTTCTATAAGATCAACCAGATGTTCAGTTGGATTCTCGCAGCTCCTCTCATCTTTTTCATTGTGCTATTCCTTGAGTGGAGAGATACTGAATGGAAAGCCTTGCTGGAATCAGAGGAGACAAGAATATTTTTCATCTACTTACTCCTCCCTATAGTTTTGGCTTTTGCAGTGGGCACCGTTAGGTCTTTTATTCAAAAAAGAAGAGTAATAACGGAACTCACTGACCTGGTTGAAAAATTAAAAGAGTATGCCTCTTCATTTGTCAGGATGCAACTCTTCCTGGCCGTAACTGCACTGATCGCTCTTACAGGACTCTATCTCACCGGTAGCAATCTCTTTGCGGCCTATTATTTCATCATGCTTTTTTATATCTCTATTAACCGGCCGTCCCCTGAAGTAATCAGTAAACACCTCAGGCTTAAGAAGGATGAAAGGGATATTCTCATCAAAAAAAAGCCATTCCAAAACGAGAGTTGATTCCCATTTTGGGAATGTAAGTCACATCAAAACAGTTATTATAGCATTATAAGGCACTTTTTCTCTCTGGCACTTCAATTGAAGTATAGTTAGCAACTGTTTAACATTAAATATTGAAGTCATGGAAAAGGTAGTATTTATAATTAATTCAAAGCATTACAGCCTGGAATTATTGAACAATTACGTAGAGCGAAACACTGAATGCAGGGCATTCAACTTCTTCAGTGTTGAAGAGGTATCACTCTACCTCAACCTCAAGCCCAGTGTGATCATCTACGGAATGGATGAGGGCACATTTAACAATGGTCTTTTAGAGAAATTGAGAGATTCCAATAGTGAAAACACATTATTCATGGGGATCAACAAGGGGTATGTGAGAATTGATCGCCTGTCAAACGAAGGAGAAATGGTATTAGTTGATACTCTTCCCTACCGGGATATTTACAGGGACCTTCATGCCATGTGTTACGCTGAACAACTGTAATTTAAATAATGGTACCAGAAGTCAACTCATCCACATTTTTTGAAGCGATATATCCACTGATGAAATCGCCCACATCCGAGGTTCCATGTTTGGAGCCGGGATCGATATCCTCAGTAACGATACCTTCAGACATTGACTTCACAACCGCTTCGCGGATGAGATTGGCTTCACCGGGTGCATCCAATGCTAACTCCAGCATAAAAGCAGCCGAAAGTATTGCAGCAAGGGGATTTGCTTTATTCAACCCGGCAACTTCAGGATAGCTTCCATGAATCGGCTCAAATAACTTCGAATGATGTCCGATTGATGCTGAGGGTAACAGTCCAAGGGATCCGGCAATCACGGAAGCTTCATCAGTTAAAATATCTCCAAACATATTTTCCGTTAGTACTACATCGAAGTGTGAGGGTTGTGTGATGACCTTCATCGCAGCATTATCAACAAACATAAATTCAAGATTTACTTCGGGGTATTCCTTACTGATTTTTTTAACCTCTTCCCTCCACAACCTTGAAGTAGCAAGTACATTGGCTTTATCTACAAGGGTCACCTTACCTTTACGGTTCTGGGCCGCTTCGAAGGCCATAACAGCAATTCTGGCAATCTCTTCACGTGAATAGACACAGGTGTCATACGCGCGCTGATCATCTTCGGTTCGGCCCCGGGGTTCTCCAAAATAGATGCCTCCGGTTAGTTCGCGGTATACAACAAAATCAACATTTTTGATCCTGTCATTCTTCAGGGGTGATTTATCGAAAAGGGGCGGATAACTCTTTATTGGACGCACATTCGCAAACAGGCCAAGGGTAGAACGCATCCTTAGCAGGCCCTGTTCCGGTCTAACTTTGGCGGCCGGGTTGTTATCATATTTAGGATCACCAATGGCACCGAAAAGGATGGCATGGGATTTTTTACAGAGATTTTCAGTTTCCAACGGGAAGGGATCACCTGTCTTGTCCATAGCCGCGGCACCCACAAGTCCATACTCAAAAGAGAATTTCTGATCGTATGCACTGGCAATACTCTTCAGTACTTTAACGGCCTCATCAATAACCTCCGGGCCAATCCCATCCCCGGGTAATACTGCTATCTTTCGGTTCATTTATTACCTGTTTTTTTCAAATGCTTCAATCTCGTCCTTCATGGATACGAGGTAATCAATATCATCGTATCCATTGAGAAGACAATATTTTTTGTATGGATTAATATCAAATAATTCGGATTCACCCGTAGCTGAATTATAAATCTTCTGGCTCTCAAGGTCGACAGTAACTTCCGTTTCCGGGTTCTCAAAAAAACCATTGAGAAATTCCTCTGAAACCTGAACCGGTAACACCCCGTTATTCAGGGAATTGTTCTTGAAAATGTCGGCGAAATAGCTTGAAACCACCACTCTGAATCCATAATCATGTATCGCCCAGGCAGCATGTTCACGACTGCTGCCACAGCCAAAGTTTTTACCCGCGACCAGGATCAGTCCATCGTAACGGGAATCATTCAATACAAAGTCTTTAATTGGATTGCCATTCTCATCATAACGCCAATCCCTGAAAAGATTTTCACCAAACCCATCCCGGCTGGTTGCTTTGAGAAATCTTGCTGGGATAATCTGATCCGTGTCCACATTTTCAATCTGCATGGGGACTATAGTCGAGGTGATCTTTGAAAACTTTTCCATTAAATATAATCCCTTATGTCACTGATTTTTCCCTCTATCGCAGTCAATGCGGCGGTTAAAGGACTTGCCAGCATGGTCCTGGCTCCGGGCCCCTGTCTACCCTCAAAATTTCTGTTTGAGGTTGATACACAGTATTCACCCTTGGGTATTTTATCCTCATTCATGCCGAGGCAAGCTGAACAACCTGGTTGCCTGAGTTCGAATCCCGCTTCCGTAAATATCTTGTCCAGACCTTCTTCAAAGGCTTGCTTTTCGACTTGTTTGGAGCCGGGTATAATAAATGCCGTTACGTGGTCGGCTTTTCTTTTTCCTCTGACAATTTCCGCCGCTGCCCTAAGGTCCTCGATCCTCGCATTAGTACAACTCCCAATGAATACATAATTGACCGGTTTCCCAATCAGCTTTTCGCCTGCTTTCAGATCCATGTAAGAAAGTGACTTAGTAAATCCAGACTTTTCGGACGGATCCAATTCCTCCAGGGAAGGGATATTGTTATTGATCTGCATTCCCATTCCGGGGTTGGTGCCATAGGTAATCATTGGCCCGATATCAACTGCATCAAAATGATACTCCTTATCAAAAGTTGCATCTGGATCTGTATTCAATTCTCTCCAAGATGCGATGGCTTCGTCCAGTTCCTTACCTGAAGGCGCAAATTCACGGCCCTTGATATAATCAAATGTTTTTTCATCTGGAGCAATCAATCCTCCCCTGGCTCCCATTTCGATGCTCATGTTACAGACCGTCATCCGTTCTTCCATGCTCATATCACTGAATGTAGAGCCCGCGTATTCAACAAAGTACCCATTACCACCCGATGCACTTATCTGGGATATGATATAAAGAATAACATCCTTGGCCTGAACCCCTTTTACCAATTTGCCATTGACTGTAATCCTCATTCTTAGGGGTTTGGGCTGCAAAATGCATTGTGTCGCGAATACCTGCTCCACCTCGCTGGTACCTATCCCGAAAGCTACCGCTCCGAAAGCGCCGTGGGTACTGGTGTGACTGTCTCCACAGACAATAGTCATACCCGGCTGAGTGATACCCAACTCCGGCCCGATCACATGCACAATTCCCTGGTAGGGGTGATTTAATCCATAGAGCTCAACCCCGAATTTCCTACAGTTCTCAGTAAGTTTTTCTACCTGTAGCCGTGAAAGGGCGTCACTTATTGGTAGGTGTTGATTTTTAGTAGGGACATTGTGATCGGCAGTCGCTACGATCTTATCCGGTCTGAAAAGTGGAAGGCCCCTCTTCTCGAGCCCTGAAAAGGCCTGGGGGCTGGTAACTTCATGAATAAAATGCCGGTCAATATAAAGTACATCAGGACCCTCAGGTATGCTCTTTACAACATGTGAATCCCAGATCTTATCAAAAAGCGTTTTGCTCATCCTTCACTCAAAATTTCTTTGTTCACGCAGATCTTGTACAGTTCGTGGAGTTCTTCATCCCTGATTTCCAGTAAATCATCGGCAAGTATAAGGAATTCGTGGTACACCTGGTTTATCTCTTCTGTGTTCATATCATATCCCAATTGCTCCAGCCTGTATCGCAAGGCCGCCCTTCCGCTCCTGGCAGTAAGAACTATTTCAGATTGGTCAACACCCACTTCAGCGGGATCGATGATCTCATAATTCAGTCGGTCTTTAAGCACTCCGTCCTGGTGAATTCCGGAGCTATGAGCAAAAGCGTTGCTCCCTACAATGGCTTTATTGGGCTGGACCGGCATTCCCATAGTATCCGAAACAAGTTTTGAAATGGCCTGGAATTTTTCTGTTTTGATAAGGGTCTTATGAGGAATGTCTGTCCTTTTCTTGATGATCATGACCACTTCCTCCAGGCTGGTATTCCCAGCACGCTCTCCTATACCATTTATTGTACACTCAATTTGACGAGCCCCTCGCCTGATCCCTGAAATAGAATTAGCAGTTGCCAAGCCGAGATCATTGTGACAATGAGTAGAAATTATTGCTTTATCAATATTTATAACATTATTGACGAGGTATTCAATTTTTGCACCGTATTCTTCCGGCAGACAATACCCTGTGGTATCAGGGATATTAACAACGGTAGCCCCGACCTTAATTACTTCTTCTATTACCCGGGCCAGGAAGTCATTGTCGGTTCTTCCGGCATCCTCTGCATAGAATTCCACATCATCCACAAAATTCTTGGCAAGTTTGACAGCAGCCACTCCCCGTTCAATAGCCTCCTCACGGGTAATGCGCAATTTGGTTTTCACGTGCTGATCGGAAGTGCCGATCCCGGTATGAATCCTCGCTCTCTTTGCCACCTTAAGTGCCTCACCTGCCACTTCAATATCGTTTTTAACCGCCCGGGTAAGTCCGCATATCACCGGCTCAGAAACCGCTTTTGCGATTGCCTGGACACTTTGAAAGTCACCGGGGCTCGATACGGGAAACCCTGCTT
>JAHEKQ010000050.1 GCA_024638265.1 Flammeovirgaceae bacterium | reverse complement strand
TTCCAGGACCTTGACCGGCAGATTGAAGTAATCGAGTCGAGGGTCGAAAACGGTGCGGCTCTTCCTTCAGCCGTTAAGCGATTTTTGCTGGAGCGCCTAAAAGTAGAAAGCCAGCTCCTCGAGGCACGTTATACTTCTCAGAATCTCAGGTCTCAGATGCAGAGCTGGACCGGGAAGGGTGAGTCGGATACATACTACCTAATGCCCGACGCTGCAGCTGATTACATCAACATCAACACACCCGAATTGGCAGTTATTGACCAAGCCATAGAGACTATAAGAATGAGCTCTGAATTGTACAATGCCGACAGGAAACCAAGTGTTGGCATTTTTCTTCAGGGAGGTTTTGGACAGCCTAATCCGCTGAATTTCTTTGAGACTGAATTTGAGCCCTACTATATCGGGGGGATCAGGTTGAGTTGGAATCCATTCGACTATGGTAATTCAAAAAGCAGAATTCAGCTCAATGAACTTGAGGCAGAAAAACTGCTGGCAACCAGAACACTGGCATTTGATATGATTGGCAGAAAGAAAATGCAAAAGGACACCGATTTGATCAAGATAAAGGCAATGGAAGAAAATGAACTCGAAGCGGTAAGTCTTCAGGAGGATGTACTGGCAGTGGCAAAGTCGCAATACGATAATGGTGTAATTACGGCCAGTGAGTATCTGAGGGAAGTCAATAATCTCAACAGGATGCGGATCCAGGTTGAGATCAGGAAAATAATGAAGGTTAAAAACAGCTGGGATAATGCAATTCTTACAGGTAATAATTAAAAGGAAATTATGAGACAGATATTCATTCTAGGTTCATTGATATTATTGATGGGCTGCAATCAAAATGAGAATGGTAAAAATGCCCACGGACATTTTGAGGCTCGGGAAATAATTATCAGTCCCGAAACCATGGGAAGATTATTGCAATTTGACCTGCAAGAAGGGCAGCAGGTTGAAGAAAAGGAACTTCTAGCGATAGTTGACACTTCGCAACTTCACATGCAAAAGGAACAGGTTTTGGCCAGTATGGAGGCAATTAAGGCCAAAACCCTTGTTGTGGGTAGCGAACTAGCTGTATTGGAAGCGAACAGGGATTACCTGGCCAATGAAGTTGTCAGAATGCAAAAATTGCTGGATGCAGAAGCAATCACACAAATGCAATTTGATGAACTCAAATCAAAAAAGGACCAGGTAGATAGGCAGATCGAAGCGGTAAGGATTAAACTTCAGAATACCAATCGCGGTATTCTGGCTGAACTGAACCCTTTGAAAGCAAGGATAAAGCAGATCGATGACCAGATTGTCAAGTCCAGGATTTTCAGTCCGGCGAATGGAACAATTCTTAAAACCTATTCTGAAGAATCGGAAATGGCGGCCCCCGGTAAACCACTGTGTACCCTGGCCGAATTGAAGCTGATGGAATTAAGGGTATACATGACAGCCAAGCAATTGGCCGGAATCACGGTTGGGGATGAATACTCCGTAGGCTATACTGCCTCTGAGAATCAATTAATGGGAAAGGTTACTTCTATTTCATCGGAGGCGGAATTTACCCCGAAGAATGTACAAACGGCAGAGGAAAAGGAGAACCTTGTTTATTCATTAACCTTATCAGTTCCCAACAATGGTGATTTGAGAATTGGAATGCCAGGATGGATCATAGTGGATGATTGAGGTAAAAAATATATCGAAGAGTTATGCCGGCATATCCGCGATTAAGGATATCACTTTCACGGTAGAAAAGGGAAAGCTATTCGGATTTATCGGACCGGATGGTGCAGGTAAGACCACACTTATAAGGATATTAACTACGCTACTTTTACCAGATAAGGGTGAGGCCAGGGTAGGGGACTTAGACGTGGTAGATGACTTCAAAAAACTGAGAAAATCCATTGGATACATGCCCGGGAGGTTCAGTCTATACGAAGACTTAAGCGTTAAGGAGAATCTATCCCTGTTTGCAGCAATATTCGGAACGACTATAGAAAAGAACTATCACCTTATAGAGGATATATACAAGCAGATTGAGCCCTTTAGAAACCGGAGGGCAGGAGCCTTGTCGGGTGGAATGAAACAGAAGCTTGCATTGTCATGTGCCATGATCCATGCTCCCGAAGTGATATTTCTAGACGAGCCAACCACCGGTGTTGATCCTGTTTCACGAAAGGAGTTCTGGCAAATGCTCAGGAAGCTCAAGGATGCAGGTATCACGATCCTCGTTTCCACACCTTACATGGATGAAGCCGCTCTTTGCGATGAAGTGGCATTGATCCAGGATGGGGATGTCCTGCAAATTGATAGTCCACAAGATATTATTGAATCCTATGGGAACATGTTATTCAGTATACCGGGCCACGTTGGATTTGAACTAATTGACCGTTTGAGAAAAGCCGATGGAGTACAGAATGCCTACTTGTTTGGAGAAGAAATCAGGATGGTATTCAAGGAAACAATCGAACAGGATTCTGTACAGCATATAGTACAATCAGTCGGCGTCCCCGGTGAGCTTATACGCCCGGTAACTCCAACCGTAGAAGATTGCTTTATCCAGCTAATGCAAAAACAGGAATGAGTAAACAAGACAGCATATGGGTTGAAGATCTCACAAAGAGATTTGGATCTTTCACGGCCGTTGATTCCATTAGTTTCCAGGTTGATCCCGGAGAAGTATTCGGTTTCCTGGGCGCAAATGGTGCCGGCAAAAGTACTGCGATGAAGATGCTCTGTGGTCTACTACAACCAACATCGGGAATAGGAGAAGTGGCGGGCTTTAATATTCGCAAGGAAAGTGAGAAGATTAAAAAAAAGATTGGCTATATGAGTCAGAAATTTTCCCTATACAACGACCTGACTATTGCTGAAAATATTCAATTCTATGCTGGTATATACGGATTGAAGTCCAGGGAGATAAGAGAAAAGTCCAGGCTATTGCTCGATCAAATTGAGCTCAATACCAAAGCTGACACTTATGTTGGTTCACTTCCCCTGGGATGGAAGCAGAAGATCGCTTTCGGGGTGGCTATGATCCATAATCCTGAGATAATATTCCTTGATGAACCCACAGGAGGTGTTGATCCACTGACTCGCCGGAATTTCTGGGAAATGATTAGACAGGCAGCTTACCAAGGGACTACCGTATTTGTCACTACGCATTATATGGATGAAGCAGAATACTGCGACCGAATAAGTATGATGGTAGATGGCAGAATCGAGGGACTGGGCTCTCCTGCAGATTTGAAGGGAGAGTTCGAAAGTAAGAACATGGATGAAGTCTTTTTGAAACTAGCGAGGGCCACATGAGGAGATTTGGATCATTTGTGCAAAAGGAGTTCTACCATATTTTCAGGGATTGGAGAACTTTGTTGATCCTTATCGGAATGCCGGTCGCCCAAATCCTGCTTTTTGGCTATGCAATCACCAATGAGATTCAAGAGGCGGAAATCGTCATAATTGATCATTCAAAAACCCCGGAATCCAGGGAGATCAGTTCGAGGATACTGGAATCCGAATACTTCAGACAGTCAAATCAAATGGTTTCTGAAGCTGACCTGGAAACCTTATTCCGAAGGGGTAAAATCAAACAGGCAGTAATCATTCCGGCCAATTTTGCCAGGGATTTTAATACCATGGGGCGGGCTAATCTTCAGGTCATTGCTGATGCTTCAGACCCCAATACAGCTAACATTACCTATAATTATACGAGCTCAATAGTTCAACAGTTCACAGTTGAAAAAACAGATGTTTTCAGCATTCCCTATCGCATACGGGTTTTTCCGGTCATGATGTATAATCCCGAACTGAAGGGTGTATTTCTATTTGTCCCTGGAACTATATCCGTTATCCTGATGCTTATCTCGGCCATGATGACCAGTATTTCCATTACACGTGAGAAGGAATTGGGAACCATGGAAATCCTGTTGGCAACTCCCATGGCTCCTGTTCAAATTATTGTGGCCAAAGTTATACCTTACCTCTTCCTGGCATTGTTCAATGCTTTTGGTGTCCTTGTCCTTGGCTATTTTGTCTTCAAAGTACCTATTGAGGGAAGTTTGGCACTTCTCCTGGGTGAGACGGCATTATTTGTTACTACGGCACTGTCGCTGGGGATCTTTATTTCGAGCAGAACCAATTCGCAACAAGTAGCCCTCATGGCATCCTTGATGGGCCTTATGTTGCCCACAATTTTACTCTCGGGATTTATATTTCCCATTGAAAATATGCCGGTTGTGCTCCAGGTCATTTCCAATATTGTTCCTGCCAAGTGGTTTATTGTGATTATTAAAGGGATTATGATCAAGGGGCAGGGCATCGAATACTTTTGGAAGGAAACGCTGGTCCTAGTTGGGTTTACTTTGTTATTCGTTGTGCTTTCAATCAAGAGCTTTAAACTCAGGCTTTCATGAGGAAGATTCGCTTCATATTGATAAAAGAATTCAAGCAGATTTTCAGGAACCGGGCGATGCTTCCGTTGATAATAATCATGCCGATTGTACAAATCCTTGTGCTCTCCTACGCGGTGGATTACGAAATAAAGAACCTGAATCTATATGTTGTGGATTTTGACAATAGCAGGCTGAGTCGTGAATTGCAATCGAAATTCACCAGCTCCGACTATTTCAGGTTATCGGGATTTGGCCAGGATCTCAATGAAGCAGAGTTTGCCTTGTCGTCCCGTGAATCCGACCTCGTACTGGTTATCCCATCAAATTTTGAGAGGCAGTTGATAGCCGAAGGTACTGGAGATTTACAAATACTGATTGATGCTGTAGACGGATCAAAAGCAGGGTTGGCAGCGGGGTATGGCGGCTCGATAATCAGGGATTATACCGGTCAGATTACAAAAGAATATGCGCTTCGGTATGGTGCAAATATTGGTAACCAAGTAAGAACCGTAGAAACTTTACCCCAGTTCAGGTTTAACCCCCTGATGGATTATAAGTCATATATGGTCCCGGGAATCCTCGTCATTCTCGTTACTATGCTGGGGGCATTTCTTTCATCCATGAATATTGTGAGGGAAAAAGAGCTGGGTACGATTGAGCAAATCAATGTAACCCCGATCCGGAAGTATGAATTTATCCTGGGAAAGACTATTCCATTCTGGATTATTGGAATTTTTGTATTTTCTCTTGGCCTTATTGAGGCAAAGGTGGCATTTAATATCCCCATCGCCGGATCGCTTTGGGTACTTTACTCATTTACCGGTGTTTATTTATTCCTGGTATTGGGATTTGGGCTGTTTATTTCAACCATCACAGAAACACAGCAACAAGCTATGTTTATCTCGTGGTTCTTCCTGGTAATATTCATACTGATGGGCGGCTTGTTTACTCCCATAGAAAATATGCCTCCCTGGGCACAGACCATTACGCTTTTTAATCCTATCCGGTATTTTATAGAAGTCACGCGGGCTGTTATGCTGAAAGGATCAGGATTTGGGGACCTGATCAACAACTTTATGATTATAAGCGGGTATGCGGTTTTTACAATTTCTTTAGCAGTCCTGAGATACCGAAAAACAACAGGCTAACCTCTTCTATCGTAGATCACAAAATCGAATGAATATTGATGCCTTTCATCAGCTGTATGATGAATTCGACTGGTTTCCCGCCATTCGGATTTATTCCATTCGGGGAAATATGTATCACCCTCCGGTGAACCACGAACCTCGGTAATATACATTCGGTGGCATATGGAAAGTCCTTCCCGGTAAATTTCTCCTCCACCTATTATAAATACCTCCTTCTCGCCATTGTCTTCTGCTAATTGGATCGCTTTGTTGAGATCATGTAAAACGATTACCTCACTATTGTCTATAGTAAAATCAGAATTTCTTGTAAGTATCACGTTGGTGCGCTCGGGCAGAGGCTGATACTTTGCAGGGATAGATTCCCAATTCTTTCTCCCCATGATCACGTAATGGCCTTTGGTGGTATGGCTAAAATACTTCATATCGTCAGGAAGGTGCCAGATCAGGTCATTGTCTTTTCCGATTACCCGGTTCTCTGCATATGCTACAATCAGGGATATTTTCATCAGATAGTGTTGCCTTTTAGGTAGTCCTCAGTTTTCATTCTTCTCTTCCCCTCTGCCTGCAGTTGTAGAATTTCAATGGAGCCATCAGCTGTACCTATATATACTTTATCCACTTCAATTCTTATTTCTCCAGCACTTAAGTTTTTGGCTGCAATCCGAGCATCAAGTATTTTGAAAAACTTGCCATTAAGATGGGTCCAGGCACCAGGGTAGGGGGACAGACCTCGAATAAAGTTCCTCAGTTCAACAGAACTTCGATCCCAGTAAATTTCACAGGTTTCCCGGTAAATCTTTGGAGCGTGTTTGATTTGAGAGGCTGACTGTTCTGAAGTTTCAGGCTCACCATCACGGATTAAATCCACCGTGCGTTTTACAAGTTTTGATCCCTTGTTCATCAATCGCACATAGAGGGTGCCGGCATCATCATCCTCGTATATAGGTTCTTTTTCCTGGAGAATTATGTTCCCTGTATCTATTTCGTGTTTGAGAAAAAAGGTGGTGACACCGGTTTCATTCTCTCCGTTTATAATTGCCCAGTTAATAGGGGCAGCTCCCCGATAATTGGGAAGGAGTGAAGCGTGGAGATTGAAAGTCCCGTATTCGGGCATTTTCCATACCAATTCGGGAAGCATTCTGAATGCTACGACAACAAAAAGATTTGGCGAAAGGGAAGCCAGGGTCTCATTGAATTCGGGTGATTTTAATTTTTCAGGTTGCAGAATGTGCAGTCCCTTGCTCAAGGCATATTTCTTGATTTCCGATTCCTGAAGCACCTTGCCTCGGCCCTTAGGTCGATCCGGGGCCGTAACAACCCCTACCACCTTATAACCCGCTTCTACCAAGACTTTCAAACTGGGAACCGCGAATTCCGGTGTTCCAAAGAAAACAATTCTCAGCTCTCTCATCAGAACATGGTTTTACTGGTTTCGGCAGCCTCTTCCATCAGTTTTTCAGACATTTCTTCACCGAGGTAGTTGTCAATGAAGTAGTGGGCCACGTAAAGGAGTGGTGTGATAATGATGGCAATCAGAAACTTGTAGGCATAATTAACGATACCTATGCTGATTACCGCTCCCAGGGAAAGTTGTCCCGATATGTAAAACGCGATTATCAGAACCACAAAGCTGTCTACTAGTTGTGATACAAGCGTTGAACCGGTTGCCCTCATCCAGAGGTATTTCTTACCGGTTATTTTTCGCAACTTATGAAACACAAAGGCATCGAGTAATTGACCGATCAGGAAGGCTACGAGCGAACCTCCGATTATCCAAAGGCCCTGCAGGAATATTTTATTAAAAGCACTGTCTATGTTGAGGGGTTGCCCGTTTTCATCAAAGCTATTCGCATCGAGCCAGAAATCGGCTGGTGCGAGCTTGGTAATAAAATATACCGCAACAAAGACGTAAATGATAAGAACAATTGTGAAATAGCTGATTCGTTTAACGCCTGCCTTACCAAAATATTCATTGATAATGTCCGTGGTAACGAATACCACCGGCCAGAGTATTACGCCTGCGGTGAGGTTGAAGTCCCATTTTTCCCCCAGCAAAGCAATTCCTACGGGTTCGATACCCATAGTCCCCTCAAGACTAAATATCTTACCCCCAACAAGTTCTGCGACTATGGCATTCGTCACGAAAATACCTGTGAGGATAATGAAGAGATTTGTTCTTTTATCGATCTTTTTCAAACCTATTCTTCAATTTCAAATA
Organism: Flammeovirgaceae bacterium; assembly: GCA_024638265.1. Lineage (GTDB taxonomy): Bacteria > Bacteroidota > Bacteroidia > Cytophagales > Cyclobacteriaceae > JAHEKQ01. Next base: position 15,184 of record JAHEKQ010000050.1, on the reverse strand, counting down.
TTTCACCTTCTAAAGCGGGGTATGTCTCAGGAAAAATTTCCCTGCACTCGTCTACAAAGATATCGACTTCCTTATACCGGGCAGAAAAATGTCCAATAAGCAACCTGCCTACTTCTGCATCGAGTGCAGTATTGGCAGCGTCATGGGTAGTTGCATGATAAGTCTTTCTAGCCCATTTCTCCATATCCTTTAGAAACGTTGCCTCATGGTATACGAGATCAACTGCTTTGAGCCTTTCAGCCAGCATAGGATCGTATCCTGTATCAGAACAGAAGGCGTAAGACCGGCTCTTTTTTGGTTCCAGGGTAAGGTCCTCGTTCCTGTATTTGACGTTACCCTCTTCATCTAAGATATCCTTTCCCTTCTTCAATGCCTGGTAATCCTGGTTAGAGAAATCAGGAGGTATTTGCTTTTCATTAATCCGCCGGGGTTTTGTCTTCTCCCTGAAGAGAAATCCGCAAGTCGGGATTCTGTGAATTAATGGAAAAGAAATCACTTCCAGTGTTTTACTGCTGATTATAGTCTCGGGAACCTCCGGGTTTAAATGATGAAAATTGATCTTATAGTTTAACCTGGAACCTGACCACCTCAGGTGAGTAGTGATAATCTCATCCAGGCCTCTCTGGCCATATATACTCAGGGGTTTCTTTCTACCGGATAAATGATAGGAATAGATCATTCCCATAAGTCCGAGAGAGTGATCACCATGGAGGTGACTGATCAGGATATGGTCGATCCGTGATCTCTTAACACCGAAACGTTGGATCTGGTATTGGGTCCCTTCTCCACAATCGACCAGAAAATAGTGATTTCCCACTTGTACAAACTGCGAAGTGTGATGTCTTCCGTAAGCGGGTAAGGAGCTATTGGATCCTAATATTTGTACTTTAAAGGACAAGCCGGGCTACCGGGATCAGGCAACGATAGTATCAACTGCCTCGTCTACAGATCCAACGATCTTCAAAACACTATCCAATTGTGAAATTTTGATGAGTTTTGAAGTGTGTTCAGAAAGGCATGCAAGTATGAATTTGCCACCGTCTTCCTGAAGAACCCGATTTCCAACAAGCATGGCGCTCAAACCTGACGAATCTGTATACTTAACTTCCGTCAGATCTAGAATGATATTTCTTATTCCTTCAGCGTGCAGAGTAATTAATTCAGACTTAAGGTTTGGTGCAATACCTGAATCCATCTTCTCTTCATGCAGCCTTATGACACTATATTCGTCCTGCTTATCTATTGTGTATTTCATTGTGGTGTAATTGACAATTTATTTGCAATATTAGCTAAAATCCGTGTTTTTATTGGGGTATTATCCTTAATAAGTTCCTCACCCATCAAGGTTTGATATAGCTCCAGGTAACGTTCACTGATAGACATTACAATAGCCTGATCCATTTCAGGGACCACCTGACCTTCTTTGCCCTGAAAACCATTCTCTATTAACCATTGTCTTACGAATTCCTTCGAAAGTTGTTTTTGTGTTTCACCGGAATCCTGTCTTTCCTGGTACCCTTCCCGGTAAAAATACCTGCTTGAATCGGGCGTATGTGCTTCATCAATTAAGTAGATTTTCCCCTCATATTTTCCGAACTCGTACTTGGTATCGACGAGTATCAAGCCTCGATCATTTGCGAGTTCACTTCCCCGATCGAATAACATATAAGTGTATTGCTCAAGTTGGTGGTAGTCTCCTTCAGCTACAATGTTTTGACTAATTATTTCCTCCCTTGATATGTCTTCATCATGCCCTTCCTCAGCTTTTGTAGAGGGGGTAATGATAGGGGAGGGTAAAGGGTCGTTTTCTTTCAAACCCTCCGGTAAAGCTACTCCGCAAAGCGTTCTTTTTCCTTCCCGGTATTCGCGCCATGCATGACCGGCTAGATATCCCCGGATAACCATCTCAATCTTGAACGGCTCACATTTTTTACCAAATGATATATTGGGGTCTGGAACAGACTCTATCCAGTTTGGAACAATGTCTTCAGTTTTTTTTAGATTTTGTGCAGCGATTTGATTCAGGACCTGGCCTTTGTATGGAATAGGTTCAGGAAGAATGACATCAAAGGCAGAAATACGATCGCTGGCAATCATCAGCATCTTATTCCCGAAATAGTATACATCTCTTACTTTACCCCTATAAAACCCTGTTTGCTCAGAGAATTTGAACCTCGTCTCTTTCAATGCATTCATCGCGGGTAAATATAGAAAGCCGGGATTATTTATCCTTCTTATCGGGGGGATAACTCTCTACGAGAAGGCCATTTCTAAAGACCTGGACTTCAATATGTTCACCGGTATTACTGTAAATATTCCACAGCCCATTTTTGGTGTCGTTGGCATATTCCCCTACGCTTTCAAGTTCACCGTTTGGGAAGTAGGATCTCACAGTCCCCTGTTTGACATTGGACTTATAAGGGGTTGTCGACTTTAGTGTACCATCGGGATAGTAGGTTTTTTCAACACCGGATTTGTAACCGTACTGGTAGTTCACTTCAGCCAGTTTGCTGCCTAGACTGTCATACTCAATAGCATCACCATGCAGTTTGCCCTTGTCATAGGTCTCAGTTCTGCTAACGGTACCATTGGAATGAAAGTAGCTCCATTTCCCGGTTGGTTTGGAGTCGAGCATTTTCTTTTCAATCAGTTTATGCCCCATTTCATTGTAATCAGTAAATTTCTCCACATCTCCTTTCTCAACCTCAATAAGCATATCCAACTCCCCGTTTTCGTAGAATAGTTTGTTAACTCCCGTTCTCTGGTCTTCTTTATAAAAGAACTCCTGCCTGATATTGCCATTGGGATAAAATGTACGGTTTGGTCCCTCTTTCATTCCGTCCTTATAAAATATTTCCGTGAGCATTACTCCCGTTGAATCGTATTCGTGAAAGACCCCGTTCTTCTGACCTTCATAATTTTCCGATTCAGACTCGACTCTGCCATTTGGATGATAGGTTCGATAAAACCCATGGAGATTTCCATCTTTTTGATTTCCATTGCTCCTCAAGACACCACTTTGGTACCAGGTCTTAAAAATACCGTTGGGTTTACCACCGGAGTAGGTAATTTCCTGCCGCAACGTACTGTCAGGATAGTATTCAAAGACTTTTCCGTCGGGTTTTCCATCGATGAATTTACTCCTCGACTTCAAGGCTCCGTCAGAATAGTAAGTAAAAAGTGAATCATACAGCTCATCGTGCTCGAAATAGGCAGTCTGGATGGTATTTCCCTTTTCGTCGAAAACGACTACCGGACCATTCTTTTCACCCTGCTCATAGATAATTCGTCTCTTGAGCTGCCCGTTTTCATAGTAATCCTCAAAGGTGCCGTGTCTAAAGCCATCCTCGAAACTTCCCTTAACCATCAGTTCTCCTGTTGGATGGTATTTTTTGTATTCTCCGATTTTCAGACTTGGATCTTCTTTGGAGACATAATAAACTTCCTTTAACAGCTCCTTTTCATTAGGGTCATAGAAGGTCTTTACTTCCTTCTGAGCCAGTGAGAAAATTGGAGTGGAGAGAAAAATTATTACGAATACTACTCTAATCAGCATAAGGGAAAATTAAAGTATCCAAAATCATACCATCAGTCGCATTGGGTAACCGGTTGTTAGGCTCGTTGTATGACCATGGCGGAGGCACCACCTCCACCATTGCATATTCCTGCCACCCCTGTTTTTGCATTATTTTGTCTTAAAACACTGAGAAGGGTAATCAATATCCTGGCACCTGAGGCACCCAGGGGATGACCCAGTGCTACTGCACCTCCATTGACATTTACCTTTGATTCATCAAGACCCAGTTCAATATTATTTGCTAATGCAACCGCACTGAAGGCTTCATTAATCTCATAATAATCCACATCACCGGGCTCGATATTTGCCCTTTTCATCGCCAATGGAATGGCATCGGCCGGTGCGGTGGTAAACCACATAGGATCCTTCGCAGCGTCTGCATAGGAACTGATAGTACCCAATATTTCGAGCCCCAGCTCTTCTGCCTTCTCACTACTCATTATAACTAATGCAGCGGCTCCGTCATTGATGGTTGAGGCATTTGCGGCCGTCACCGTTCCATCCTTATTGAAAACCGGTCTTAACGAGGGGATTTTTTCAAATTTTACATTTTTGTATTCCTCATCCTCAGAGACCACTAATGGATCACCTTTTCTCTGGGGGACTTCAACGGGAATTACCTCCTCGTTAAATTTTCCCTCTTTCCAGGATTGTGCAGCTCGCTTATAGGATTGGATGGCATATCGATCCTGTTCCTCACGGCTGATATTCATTTCGCTCGCGGTGTTGTCTGCACAATTCCCCATTGGGCATGCGTTGTAGGCTTCCCACAAGCCATCATTTAGCAGACCATCGATTACTGCACCATTGCCATATTTATAACCGTATCGGGCTTTTGGGAGGTAATATGGGATATTGGACATGTTCTCCATACCTCCTGCAATTACCACTTCATTTATCCCCAGTTGGATAGATTGAGCAGCGAGACTCACTGATTTCATTCCTGAAGCACAAACTTTGTTCACTGTAGTACAGGGAACATTATTTCCAATTCCTGCGCCCAGTGCTGCCTGCCTTGCTGGAGCCTGACCAAGGCCAGCTGCAACCACATTTCCCATGAATACCTCGTTTACGAGAGCGGGATCAAGATCAATGCTTTTCATTACACCTTCTATGGCCATCGTACCCAGCTGTACGGCTGAGAATCCCGACAATACACCTCCAAAACTACCAATGGGAGTCCTTTTCGCTCCAACTATTACCGCTTCTTTCATTATTTGTTCAATTTGTTGTAAAGATAGTGATGGGATTAGATTTTTGTTAACTAACAACTAACAACTAACTGCGGCAGAGAGGAATGAGGAAGAAGGGAGATAATAGAGAATAGAGGATAGAGGATAGAGGATAATAACTATTGAACTGCTCAACTACTGAACCATTGAACTACTGAACTACTTAACTACTTAACTTTTGAACCCCATAAACCAATATTTCCAGGCTGAGCAAACAGAGTCAGTGGCTTTCATAGTCATTGGATTATTGGCAATCATCTTGAGTGTTGGCCTCTACCTGTTTTATCGCAACCGTGTCATGAAAGGCTTTATGTTTCCGATGATACTCGTGGCGGTTATACAGTTAACGGTGGGGATAGAAATCTATTTTCGAAGCCCGCAGGATATCGAACGTGTCAGCGGATATTTGGAACAGGATATCAGTAAAATAGATGAAATCGAAATCCCGAGAATGGAAGTGGTTATGGCAAATTTTGTCTATTACCGTTGGGTGGAAATAAGTCTGATAATAATTGCTGCCGGGTTAATCATATTTGGCAGAAATAAATCAATTCTGTTGGGTATCGGGATTGGATTGATAATTCAATCCACCACCATGCTATACCTGGATTTGCTTGCTGAATCCCGTGGAGTGGAATACATTCAATATCTTGAAGAATTAAGTACTGAAATTGATTATGGATTTAAACCTGAGAAATAGGACGGCCCTGGTAGGTGGTGCCTCAGAGGGCCTTGGACTTGCCTCTGCAATAGAATTAGCGGATTTGGGAGCAAATATTATCCTTGTTTCCAGAAACGAGGAAAAGCTTATTAGAGCCATTGCTCAATTAAACAATACCGATGGTCAATCCCATCGATACATTATGGCAGATTATTCAAAGCCAGGTGTCGCAGTAAGAACCATAACGGAGGAGGTGCAGGAACCAGTTCATATCTTGGTAAATAATAGTGGTGGGCCTCCTGCAGGCCCTGTAGCGGAGTTGGATACAAATGATTATCTCAAAGGATTTGAAATGCACTTCAGGACTTCACATGACCTGGTAAAGCATTTTCTCCCTGGAATGAAGGAATCTGGATTTGGACGAATCGTCAATATCCTGTCGATCTCTGTTCAACAGCCCATAGACGAACTTCCGGTTTCAAACATGATCAGGGCGGGAATCGCGAGCTGGTCGAAAACACTGAGCAACGAAGTGGCCCGAAACGGGATAACGGTCAATAATGTTCTACCCGGGTATACGATGACCTCAAGGATGGAGTACGTGTTCGGGGAAAGAGCTAAGTTATCTGGGCAAAGTATGGAGGAGGTTACTTCTTCAATCACAAACCAGATTCCTTCAGGGCGTTTTGCCAGTCCGGCCGAAATTGGCGCAGTAGTTGCCTTTCTTTGTACACCTGCTGCGTCCTATATAACAGGTTCCAATGTGCCCGTTGATGGCGGATTTATTAAAGGGAATCATTGATGAAGGCAGTAACCTACCAGGGAGTCAGAAAGTTAGAGTACACAACAGTTCCGGACCCTGCCATTTTGAAACCGGGGGATGCAATAATTCGAATTGAAATTGCGGGAATTTGTGGCTCAGACCTTCATGTTTATAATGGTCGCGAACTCGGAATTGATCCCGGAACCATCATGGGACATGAATTCATGGGCGAAGTCATTGAAGTTGGAACAGGTGTTAGGAACTATGCTCCAGGTCAACTGGTCATATCACCCTTCTTCAGTTCTTGCGGTAATTGTTTCTATTGCCAGCATGAGCTCTCCTGTCGATGTGATCGTGGTGAACTTTTCGGTTGGATAGAAAATGGGATGGGTCTTCATGGTACACAGGCTCAATATGTAAGGGTTCCCATGGCCGATACTACACTTTACCCCCTTAAAGATGGGATTGATACTGTACACGGGTTGATGCTGGGTGACATCCTGCCTACTGCATTTTATTGCGTTGACATGGCTAATCCAATTCCGGGAGGCTCTTATGCGGTAATAGGATGTGGGCCTGTGGGCTTACTTATTGTGCAGGCATTACGGTCTAAAGGCATAGATAGAATCTTTGCATTAGATCCTGTAAAAGAACGACTAAAGTTAGCGGAAGGACTGGGAGCAATAGTAATGGATCCTTCAAATGAAAGTCAGATTCAATCCATAATTGACGCAACAGAGGGTAGGGGAGTTGAAGCTGTACTTGAAGCGGCAGGAAACCCATCTTCTCAAAAGTTGGCATACCACCTGGTTAGGAAAGGGGGGATTATATCCGTTGTGGGTGTACACAACGAACCTGAATTTTCATTCGCACCGGTAGATTTATATGACAAGAACCTGACCTATCGAACGGGGAGGTGTCCTGTTCAGCAATACTTACCCGAAATAGAATCAATGATCCAGCAGGGGGCGGATTTTTCGAAAATTATCACGCACAGACTTAATCTCCAGCAAGTGACCGATGCTTATGAACAATTTAACAGGAGAGATCCTGGGGTACTCAAAATGATCATTCAACCTTGATCATTTCCTTTTGAGTAAATAATACCCGTAGATCTGATCAACCCTCATTACACTATCAGCAATAGAAATTCGTTCATTTCCATCCGCCCATGAATTGAATCCCAGATAATGGTTTAATGTGTCCGGATCATCCTCTCCCTCCTGATCAAGAATCAGAGATTGCCCATTGAGTTTTACCTCAAGTTTCAGGTCCTGGCCGCGGACAGCCCCAAGATATAAACCTTCGGTAATGGTGGGCATTTCCTCTTCCTGGGCCTTTCCCGGTTCAATTTTATCAAGAATTTGCCAAACGAGTTGATCAGCAAGATAACCGGCCCCATAGGGTCCCGTGGTGTTCACAAGACTGATCACATACAGGTCGTCACCCGGATAATACATGGTGGCTGTGAGAAACCCATTGATCCCACCCCCATGAGAAATACGTTCATGACCAAAATCGCTGTAATGTGCCAGTCCCATGGCATACCGTAGTGGAGTCCCGTCATTTAGGGAGCCGGGTGTAATCATTAATTGGTATTCACCTTCTGAGAATACCTCACCATTATGTATGGCATGGAGCCAAGTAAAAAGATCTTCTTTTGTGCTGCATAATGATCCTGCTGCATAAGGCCAGGTGTGGTTGAGATAAGTCTTCTGTCGAAGGCCTTCTGGCGAAAATCCATATCCATATACTTTATTCTTTACCACTTTACTGGTACTGCAATAATAGGTGTTATCCATACCGAGTGGATCAAAGAATTGTTCCTTAAGGTACTCTTCGTAAGTTTTTCCGGAGACCTGTTCGATGATAAGACCTAAGATGAAATAAGCCGAATTGTTATATATAAGGGCTTCCCCTGGTTCGAAAATAAAGCCTTCTTTTTCCACCATTCTCACAAGAGTATCCCGTGAATAATCCATCATAGAGATCTTCCAGAATTCCTCCATTTCCGTATAACTTGCAATTCCGGAAGTATGATTCAATAATTGATGGATAGTGATTCGCCTTCCATCTGTATCAAAATTCACGTATTCTGTAAAATCATCATCGAGATCAAGGTTACCCTCCTTTACGAGTCTTAGAATTGCTGCCGAAGTAAACTGCTTGGTTACGGAACCTATTTCAAATGAAGCACCTAAATCGGGAACCGGGCTTTCAAGTTCCAGGCTACCATAGCCGTAATTTTTATCTACTAATTTCATGCCGTCCCTGACAATCATTATCGAAGCTCCGGCAATATGTGAGCTATCCACATGGTGATTTACCAATGAATCGGCGAACTCTATAATAGGGGTTGAGACATCCGGAGAGGAAGTGGTAGAACAGGAGGAAATCAATAAAATTGCAATGAGAAGCAGGTGAGAATGGAAATTCATGGGATAGAGGTTTTTGAAAAAACTTAATCAATAATGCCAAAGTAAAAAGTAAAAACAAAAAAAGGGATGGTTTTCCATCCCCTTCATTGTTGATTTCACGGTTCTCTAGAAACTGAACACCAGCGCACCAAGTACCTGGATTGCAGAGTTAGCTGGATTACCATCCGCATTCGTAAATACATCTTCTGAAGCCGCATCATACCTGATTTCAGGAATGAATTTGAAATACCCCGTTCCAATATTTGCTGAGAGTGTAAACGCAGTTACACTTTCTGCTTCAACAGATGACGGATTCATTCCTATATAGCCGGTATTCTGTGAGGAGAACCATTCGGATCTCAGACCAAGTGAGACATAATCGCTGAGTGTTGCCTGTGTGTACAAGGCTACTCCCATAAAATCCGCCACATCAGTTGATTCTGGTATCTTGTATTTCCACCTGGCAGCATTTAAACCCAGATAAAAGGTTTCAGAAACCTGAAATCCTGTAGTCAGATCAATTTCAGCTCCATCGTTCTTCCCGGAAATAAAGTTGACATATACATCCCAGTCATCGACAGGCGTTAGCGATAATTGTCCACCATATGAATTAATACCATTTCCTTCAGATTGCTGGTAAACATTCCAATCATTGAAAACTCCACCCATTACACTGACCTTTTCACTGATGGTATAATTAAATTTTACACCGGCATTTTGAAAAGGGCCGTTGGTAAACATGTAGGATGTACTATAATTGAAATTTCCCGTTGGGCTTATCACTTCATAGCCAACAAAAGTCCCCATATAACCTGCGGTCACTGACAAATTATTCGATAGCTGGTATGATATGTAAAGGTTTTGTATTCCCGGCTGTGATTCATTGATGCTCGGACCTACAGAAGCTGCGTTCCTGGGACCCAGCCCAATCTCGGCAAAGAAGGATGCTTTTCCTATCTCTTTGGATGCCTTGAGATCAAGCATGCCTATACTGAATGAATTATGATCACCGGCAAAACTCGTAGGAATATTTGATTGACCTGCAAAGTCATATTTATAATAGATATCTATCGATCCTGAAATATTCAAGGGATTGGTTTCCTTTTCGGATTCCTGTGCAATAGTCACAACTGGTGACATCAAAATAATAATGGTTGCATAAATGAGCTTTTTCATTTTGTTTTGAACGTTTTTTATTAAACATGGCTCTCCCTTCTAACCTGCAAGTGAAAAAGGGGGGGCTTTTTTATTGAAATACTGTTGGGTTATTTATCGTATACAATGGTATACCCGCGGATACCGTGCTCGTGACTGTCAAGGCCTTCCTCCTCATGCTTAGCCGATACTCTTATCCCTATCGTAACTTTTAATATGTAGAAAATAAGCATGGCTGCTGTGAATGCTGTAGCTCCGCAAATGAGTACTCCCCAAAGCTGGGGAAGAAATGGAAGTGCTGAACCATCGGCTGCATTTCCAAAAATACCTACGGCCAGGGTACCCCAGATTCCACAGGTCAGGTGGACAGATACCGCTCCCACAACATCATCAAGCTTCAGCTTGTCGAGGGTAATGGCACTCAGGACAACTAATAATCCTGCTATGGTTCCTATTAGAATGGCCTCAACCGGAGTGAAAACATCAGCACCAGCAGTGATTCCTACCAGACCAGCAAGAATTCCATTGAGTACCATCCCAAAATCCAGCCTTCTAAATACGGCCTGACCCATCAAGAGCCCTCCAATAGCACCACCACAAGCTCCAAGCGTAGTGTTCACGAGAACAAAGGATGTAGCAACGGGATCGCCACTAAGAACTGATCCCCCATTGAATCCGAACCATCCCAGCCATAAAAGAAAAACACCAATAGTTGCCAGTGGCACACTGGATCCAGGTTTGTCTACAACTTTTCCATTAACATATTTGCCAATACGAGGGCCAATAATAATCAAGCCTGCAAGTGCTCCCCAGCCCCCTACCGAATGGACAAGGGTAGATCCTGCGAAATCGACAAATCCTAAAGAATCGAGGAATCCAAGACCCCATTTCCAACTGCCGATTATGGGATAAACCAAACCCACAAAGAGTACGGTAAATATCAGATAGCTGGAGATCTTAATTCTTTCTGCTACCGCACCGGATACAATTGTTGCGGCTGTTGCAGCAAACATCGCCTGGAACAGGAAGTCTGTCCAACGCGTGTAACCACCTCCCGCATAATCAAAGAGATTACCATTTTCTCTCGGTGATACACCAAACCCATCAAAAGCGAACCAAAATCCGGGTTCTGCTTCGGGATACATCAGGCTGAACCCAATGACAAAGTAGGTGATCAGGCCAATTACAGGGGTGAGAGTGTTTTTAAACAGGATATTAACGGTGTTTTTGGCCTGGGTAAATCCCGCCTCAACACCGGCAAATCCAAGGTGCATGATGAACACCAGCGCAATGGCCAGCATCATCCAAACATTGTTGGCAGTAAATAAGGCATCATTGGAAGCAGCAATTGCCTCTGATACCATTACCGCCGCGCCATCGTCAGGTACCGTCGCTGTGGACGCCTCCATGGCTAGACTGTGGTTGTCAGTAAAGTACATATCGATCATCGTTTGATTAGAAGATCGATTTTTGCAATAAAAATTGAAAGTGGGTAAAAAATATACCTTTATTTACCTAAAGTCGGTAATAATGAACAGGATAGGGGTAATATTAAACCTATTATACTATTAAAAACAAAAATTATACGAAAACAAGCTATTTTATAAACCTATTTTGAATCAAGATTGGTTTCCATATTTTCTCCTTTATATTTCTCAAACCAACTCAGAATTGCGGCTACCTTTGCAACGAGGTTGCTGGGTTGTGCAGCTATTCCATGAGAGGCACCAGGTATTCTTACCATGGAAGCCTCTTTTCCCTGGATTTTTAAAGCAGCATAGTATTGCTCGGTCTCTGCTATCGGAGTTCGATAATCTTCTTCTCCAGTAAGTATCATTGCAGGAGTGTTTACGTTTCCGACAAGCGATATGGGGGATCGCTTCATATAGTGAGTTTCATGTTCCCATGGATATCCCGGAAACCAATATTTATAAAAGAAACCCGGACCATCGGCATAAAGTACAAAACTGTACCAGTTGATAACGGGCTTGGCAACCACGGCTGCTTTGAAACGGTCTGTTTTACCTATGATCCATGAAGAAAGTACTCCACCGCCACTTCCTCCAGTTACAAACAGGTTTGTCTCATCAACAAATCCCTTGCTTATTACAGCATCTACACCCGACATTAGGTCGTCATAGTCCTCACCGGGATAATTGTGATGGATAAGATTGCCGAACTCTTCCCCGTAACTGGTGCTCCCCCTTGGATTCGCATACAAGACCACGTATCCGGCGGAAGCGTATAGCTGAATTTCCGTAGCAAACCAGGGTCCGTATGCGGCAAATGGTCCACCATGAATCTCCAGAATGAGTGGATACCTCTCACCAGGATCAAAATCGGGTGGATAACAGATCCAACCCTGAATATCACGATTGTCATGGGATGATTTCCACCATATTTCTTCCACACGCCCAGGTTTTTTGACAGATAATACGTCCGAATTAAGGTCAGTCAGCTTCCTTACTTTGCTACCTTGACCTGCACCCAGTTCTGCCGGGGCATTACTCGAACCCAATGTATAGGCATATTTACCATCAGGTGTAATACTGAAAGTGCCTCCTGAATAGGGACGGCCAAAGGAAAGGCCCCCTACATTATTCGTTAGATCAGATACCTTTCCGGATACAGATATGCTGGCAATCTTTGTATTTCCCTTATCGTTGTATTGGAAATACAAAGCATCACTTTTGTCATTCCAATAGAGGTTTTGGGGGGCCCTGTCGAATCCTTTTGATATCATCCTGGAATTTGATCCATCGCTATTCATTATGTAGAGTTCGGTCATTTGATATCCCTGGTACCGGTCGTCAAACCCGGTATAAGCAATTCGTTTGCCGTCAGGAGAAATAACAGGGGACTGGTCAGGCCCTTTCCGATTCGTCAATGCCGATATTTCACCTGTTTCAATATTGATTCGGTATAACTCCGTATTTCTGGGGTCTAACTCATTATCCTTATGAAGGTTGGCTGAAAAGATCAGGGTTCCCTTATCAAGCCATTTGGGTGCGCCATAGTTGAAATCGCCCTTGGTTACTTGTCGCGGTGTTCCTCCCTCAATCGAGCCTACAAATACCTGCTGGTTCCCGGTTTTCAAATAGCCTTGTCCATCGGCCCGATAGTTCATGTCGTCAATATACTTCGGTGGATCGTTCCACTTGGCACCTTCCGGTTTCTGGGGCATTTTAATGAAGTTGTCTTTCGCGCTCGGAACAAATTGATTATAAGCAATCATTGTCCCGTTAGGCGAAACTTGAATATTGTTTGCGGAGTACGTACTGTTTGTAATCATTTGCTCAGCACGGCTGTCAAGCCAGTGAAGGTATACTTGCGCGTCCCCGTTCTTGTTGGACTTATAAAGTATCCGGGTTCCGTCTGGTGTCCAGATAGGATTATAATCCCTCTGGTTTCCGGTGGTAATCGGCCTGTTTCCGGAACCGTCAAAATTGATCATCCAGATATTGGAGTGGTTCTTATCGGTCATCACATCCTTTAAATTCCGGACATAGAGTATCCTCGTTCCATCCGGAGAGATTTGTGGATCCGAAACATATTCGAGATCGTAGATATCAAGCAGCGTCAGCTTGTCGCTTTGACTGAATACAATCAATGGAAGAAAAACACATAGAAGGAGCAGTAACTTTTTCATGATGTAGGAAGGCTTTATATCATGGAATATAGGAAAATAGTGTATCTGTTCTAAATTGTATCTACGTCCAAAATATTGGCAATTGCATTCAGATGTTCGGGATCGGATTTGATATTGGAAGTTCTTCAGTCAAGGCAGCTATCGTTAACCTTGTATCCGGGGACGTGCTCAATAAATCACAGAGCCCCGATACGGAATTGGCGATTAGTTCTGTTAACCCGGGTTGGGCAGAACAAGACCCGGACATTTGGTGGGATCATTTAATAAATGCCACGGATCAGCTCTTCAAAGGGTTGGACCCTTCTATACGGACTCAGGTTGTAGGTATTGGAATTGCATATCAGATGCATGGTTTGGTCATCCTGGACGAGAAAGGTCAAGTGTTGAGGCCTTCGATAATCTGGTGTGATAGCCGTGCAGTTGAAACAGGAACTAAGGTCGCTAGCGAACTTGGACATGATGTTTGCTATAAAAGACTGATGAACCTTCCCGGGAATTTCACAGGAAGTAAAGTAAAATGGGTGAAAGAAAATGAACCCTCGATTTACGATAATATAGCAACGATACTGTTACCCGGAGATTTTATTAACTACAAATTGACAGGTCAATTAAACACAACCACGGGTGGTCTGACTGAGTCAATGTTGTGGGATTTCAAAAATCATTCAGTAGCAGATTTCACTCTTGATGCATATGGAATAAAGCGATCCATGATCCCGGATGTAGCAGATACTTTTTCTGTTCAAGGTAAATTGTCGAAAGCATCTGCCAAATTATTAGGCTTGCCGGGAGGGACTCCTGTTTGTTACAGGTCTGGCGATCAACCTAATAATGCCATGTCACTGGGTGTACTCGATAAAGGAGAGATTGCAGCTACCGGTGGAACTTCTGGAGTGATTTACGCAGTAAATGACCATCCGGTTGCCGACGATACCTCGAAAGTAAATACCTTTTCTCATGTTAATTATGACAAAGCAAAGCCCAATTGTGGCATTTTACTTTGTATCAACGGAGCTGGAAGTATGTATCGATGGTTGAGGAAAGTTGTAATGCCCGATTCAGGTTATTTGGAAATGGAAAATCTCGCTGGTGAGATCCCTGTGGGATCTGAGGGACTTATTACAATTCCCTTTGGCAATGGTAGTGAGCGCATGCTGGGGAATAAAAGCCCGGGGGCATCATTCCATGGAATTGATGTCAACCTACACGGTAACGCTCATATTATCAGGTCAACCCTTGAAGGCCTGGCTTTTGCCTTTGTGTATGGTGCCAACATTCTTAAAGAGATGGACTTGAACTTGAAAAGGATTGTCGCAGGAAATGACAACCTTTTTCAATCTGATATATTCTCCAGTACCTTATCAACTCTTTTATCGGCAAATATTGAGTTAAAAAATACGTCGGGAGCTGTAGGAGCAGCAAAGGCCACAGGATACACCCTCGGAATTTATGCAGCGGTTCGCGACGCCATGGGAGACGGTGAGAGTGCAGGGGAATTTAAGCCAAATAGTGCACTGAAAAGTTCAATGGGAAAAGCTTATAAGTCTTGGGTATCCGTGCTAGAAAACCAACTGAAAAATGGAAGATAAAATTACAATCGGCGAAAGGGAATATTTTAAAGGAATTGGAAGGATTGTGTATGAGGGAACGGGGTCTGACAATCCACTTTCATTTAAATATTATGACAGGGACAAAAAGGTTGCAGGTAGGAGCATGGGTGAACATTTCCG
>JAHEKQ010000010.1 GCA_024638265.1 Flammeovirgaceae bacterium | reverse complement strand
CCTGAAAGCCGAGTATTTGATGAACCCGATCCCGCGCTTAAAGCTATCAGTATGAAGGATCTTGGTATCATTACCATTCTCATCCACCGGCCATTGTTTACCATTCTTTCCGAGATCCTCCCAGTTAATACCTTTGAAGAACGGTACTATTCTTGAAATCTCATTAAGCATTTCCGCTGCATCATAATCGGGCTGGCTGTAGCCCATTTTGTTCATGATGTCTACAATGATCTGACCGTCGGGTTTGGTACCTTCCAGTGGTTCGATGACCCGGTTGACCCGCTGTACCCGTCGCTCCCCATTGGTAAATGTTCCGTCCTTCTCAAGGAATGATGAAGCAGGCAGTACTACATCAGCTTCGTTGGAGGTTTCCGTCATGAAAATCTCTTGTACAACGAGAAGGTCGAGTTCCTGCAGGGCTTTTCGAACTCTTTCACTGTTGGGGTCGGTCTGGATTACATCCTCCCCGATGATCCACATAGCCTTGAGCTGACCTGCCAGGGCGGCATCGTACATTTCCGGGATCTTGAAGCCGATATGTTGGGGAAGATCCACTCCATAGAAATCTTCATACTGCTTATGGATGTCGGGATCGGTCACATCGAGGTATCCCGCACCCTGGTGGGGCTGGACACCCATATCTGCGGCACCCTGAACATTGTTTTGGCCCCTGAGGGGATTTACACCCATTCCCTTACCACCGATGTTACCGGTGATCATCGCGAGGTTGGCGATCTGCATCACCGTGAACGTTCCTTGTGAATGTTCTGTAACGCCGAGACCATGGAAAGACATCGCCGTTTCTGCACCCGCATAGGTAATGGCGGCTTGCTCGGCCATTTCACGGGGTACCCCAGAGATTTTTTCCAATTCCCCGATATCGAGCGATTCAATTTCTTTCCGGAAATCTTCATATCCTTCGGTCCGGGTATCGATAAAGGATTGATCTACCAGGTTATTCTTCAGGATATAGTAGAAGAGCATATTCAGGACAGCGATATTGGTTCCGGGTCTTAATTGCAAGTGATGAGTTGCATACCTGGCAAGTTCTGTCCGTCTCGGGTCAATTACGATCATCGGTATGCCCTTCATAGCGCGTTGCTTGATCTTGGCACCGGTCACAGGGTGTGCTGCTGTCGGGTTGGCCCCGATTACAAGCATACACTTGGTGTCGTAGATGTCTTCGATGGAATTAGTAGCTGCTCCTGTACCGAAAGTCCGCTGCATTCCAAGAGCGGTAGGAGAGTGGCATACACGGGCGCAACCATCGATATTATTGGTACCGATGACCGCCCTGATGAATTTTTGCATGAGGTAGTTCTCCTCGTTGGTACACCTGGCTGAACTGATTCCTGCAATAGAATCGGGTCCGTGCTCGGCACGTATCTGGTTGAGTTTATCGGCGATGAAATCGTATGCCTCGTCCCAACTTACTTCTTCGAACTTTCCATTTTTCTTAACGAGCGGACTTCTCAAGCGGTCCGGGTGGTTATAAAATTTGAAGGCAAACCTTCCCTTCAGGCAGGTATGGCCCTGGTTCACTTCTGCGTCAAATGGTGCCCGAATGTTAAGGATATTGTTGCCATTGGAAGCTACTTCGAGGTTGCACCCAACTCCACAATAAGTGCACACGGTCCGTGTCTTCTCCCGGGTAAATACCGACTTTGATTCAAATACATCAGAAATAGCTGAGGTAGGACAAGCCTGAGAGCAAGCTCCACAGGAGACACAATCAGAATCTGCAAAACTGACATCCGCACCCTTGATGATTTTACTTTCAAATCCCCTTCCTGCCATGCTGAGAATCATTTCACCCTGTACCTCATCACAAGCCCTGACACATCGGTAGCAATTGATACATTTGGAAAGATCAGAAGTCATGTAGGGATGACTGAGGTCCTTATCGCGATTGAGATGGTTGGCACCTTCCGGGTATCGTACATCCCTTATGCCCACCTGGGCTGCAACATCCTGCAGTTCACAATTACCATTGACTTCGCAGGTCAGACAATCCAGGGGGTGATCAGTAAGCACCAGCTCCACAATATTTTTACGCAGGGACCTTACGGAATCCGATTGGGTGTATACGTAGCTGTCGGCTGCCACCGGAGTGTGGCAACTCGCGACTGTTCTAGCATTTCCTCCTTCTTCCAGGGCCACTTCCACCGAACAAACCCGGCATGACCCGAATGCTTCAAGGTTGGGAGCATCACAAAGGGTGGGTATTTCCTTTTGGCCAATATTTCTCTTCACAAAGGAGAGAATGCTCTCACCAGGCTCCATTTCAAATGGTTGATCATTTATAAAGGCTACCGGTTTCATGATTTTACAAAGTAAGGTTGCAGTTCATCATCAAAATATTGCAGGGCATTTTTAACGGGCAATGGAATTCCGCCACCTAGTGCACAAAGAGATCCTTTTTCAAGGGCCTCTACCAGATCGTCGAATAGTTGTCTGTCAATCTTAAAATCTTCTGTTCGGGATTTTTTTAGCAATTCATACCCCCTCACAGACCCCAGGCGGCATGGGAAGCATTTTCCGCAACTCTCGTCAGCGGTAAATTCGAATAGGTGTTCCAGGTATTCAACCAATGGATATGATTCGGGGATGCAAATAATGGAAGCATGTCCCAGTAGAAATCCATTATCGGAAAAGGATTTGAAATCGATATTCAGGTCGTCAATCTTACTCAAAGGTACAATTCCTCCCAATGGACCTCCAATATGCAGGGCCTTGACATCCGTCCTGAAGCCCCCTCCCAGCTCATCAACCACGGTTCGCAAGGGGGTTCCCATATCTACTTCATAGACTCCCGGGTTATTGAAGAAGCTATCAAGGGATAGTAGTTTGGTTCCTGAAGAATTTTCGGTACCGATGTTGGCAAAGTCTTTACCTCCTTGTTCCACGATGTAGGGTAAAAAGGCCAGGGTCTCCACGTTATTGACTACGGTCGGTTGATTGAAAAGCCCTTCCTGGGTAGGGTAGGGCGGACGAATCCTGACTTCAGGGCGCTGCCCTTCTATGGATGAGAGTAATGCCGTTTCCTCGCCACAGATATAGGATCCACGTGCTTTGATAAGTTTAAGATGAAAATTGAATCCAGAATCCAGTATGTTCTCCCCCAACAACCCGGATTCATGAAATTTCTTCACTGAATTCTCTAGTATGCTGATAGATTCAGGGTATTCTGCACGAATGTATATAACGCCATGGTCTGCCTGGGTTGCATAACCGGCTATTATCATTCCCAGAATCAGCTTGTCTGGCTGTTCCTCCATCGCATAACGGTCTGTAAATGCTCCCGGGTCTCCCTCGTCGGCATTACAAACGATAAATCTCTGGGTCCCGGGACTATCCTTGCATGATTCAAGCTTCAAACCTATCGGGAAGCCCGCTCCCCCCCGTCCTCGTAATCCTGAAGATTTGATCTCTTCCAGAACTGATTCCTTACCGAGATTAAGCATCCTTGACAAAACTTCTTCAGGATTGGTGGACACCTGGGTGATTACCCCTTTTCCAAGTCCCTTAAAAGTCCATTTTGTAGCAGGTTCCGCCTTTTTGCCATTGCTACTAACCACATGCTTCCAGTCATTTCCGGAGTAATTGGTCCCTTCGTACTGAAAGGCACTGTTTTCATAACACCTTCCGAGGCAGCACATTTCCCCGATTTCTTCCTCTTTAAACTTGGTTTTAAGCTGTTTTTTCAATTCATCCTGGGAACCCGCCATCTTGCAAACTGACCCATTACAGAGATATATCTTCTTACCCTTATTCTCAGGTTTGAGAAAATCATAGAATGTGGCAGCCCCATAAATATTGGCATCCCCCATGAGGTATTCCCTGGCAAGGGCCTTTATATCCTCCCTGGTTGGTGTTCCCTGTTCCTCAGAAACCTCCCCCAGTTTTTGGAAGAGGTTTTCCTCCAGTCCCTTCCTTCCGGATAGATAGCTTAGATTTTTTGACATTTTTTCAGGGCTGCTTTTCAGAAATTTACCAAATTTCAAGACAAAATACCATTTATCAAGACAGTGCAAGGTCGTGGACCATACAAGAATATTCGATTAGCCACCCGGGAGGATGTTCCGTCCATGCTGGAGATCTATAATCCGATAGTCACCGATTCCCATACAAGTTTTGAATTTGAGAACCCGTCAATAGAGGAATTCGGACTGCGCCTTCATAAATACCTTGAAGAATTACCGTGGATAGTATATGAAGAAAATGGGCGTGTACTGGGTTATGCCTATGCGGTACAGGTTCGTGGAAGGGTGGCTTATTCCTGGTCAGCAGAGCTTTCTGTTTACGTACGCCCCGAAAATTTCGGTCAAGGAATTGGTAAGCTATTGTATACGGCCCTAATGAAGCTTTTGAAATACCAGGGAATAAAAAATTATTACGCGGTTATTGCCCTCCCTAATGATACCAGTGAAGAATTTCACCACAGCCTGGGATTTGAGAAGATTGCCGTATTTCAAAAAATCGGTTATAAACGGAGATGGATCGACATAGCCTGGTACCTTTTGAGAGAGAGTGGTGATGAAGCTCCTGAACGAAGATTGCCTATGACCCAGGTAATAGAGAACTTCAGTGGTATTCTCAAGAGCTGAGATCACTTTCTACCTCCTCAAACAACCCGGAATTCAGGTTATTTAATGCCTCAAATTTATAGCTGGTATCAATCAGCATGGAGATATTGAAACGGCTTCCACCGTAGGATACCATTCTAATAGGTATATCGGAAAGTGCATTGAAAATCCTTCTGACCAGTCCTTTTTGTTCACTTACCATATTTCCCACAACACAGATGATCGACTGGTTTTCATCGACATCGACAAAACCGAACTCTTTCAACTCGGTCAGAATCTCGGGAAGCCTCGACTGATCGTCGATAGTAAGAGAAACAGCCACCTCCGATGTGGTGATCATATCAATGGCAGTCTCGTACTTTTCAAAGACTTCAAACACCCGGCGGAGAAATCCGTGTGCCAGCAGCATCCTTGTAGACTTTATTTTGATGGCGGTAATTCCATCTTTAACAGCTATAGCCTTCACGGTACCGTCAATACTCTGGGTACTGATTAGGGTGCCGGGTGCATTTTCGTTCAGGGTACTTTTCAATCTTACGGGTATGTTAAATTTTTGGGCTGGTAAAATACTGGAAGGGTGCAAAATCTTTGCACCGAAGTACGCCAACTCAGCTGCTTCATCAAATGATAGTTCGGAAACCGGGTATGTACCCCTGACGTGCCGGGGATCATTATTGTGCAATCCATCAATATCCGTCCAGATCTGCACCTCATCAGCTTTAATTGCAGCTCCTATGAGACTGGCACTGTAATCACTTCCCCCACGCTCCAGGTTGCTGATATTACCCTGGTGGTCCCTGCAGATAAACCCCTGTGTCAGATAGATCTCTGCGCCTTCAAGCTGGGGATTCAACTGTTCTTCCAAGTGCTGCATATCCGGTTCTCCCTGGGCATCGAGTTTCATAAAGTCAAGGGCATCCAGGAGCTTTGAATTCACGCCGTCTTCCTCCATCAGGGCCTGGAAAAGCTGGGTTGATAAGATTTCACCCTGTGCGAGGATCTCTGCTTCGGAATCCGGGAGTTTCGTGACAAGCTCTTCAAGGAGGTCCAGACGGCCTTCCGCGAACTCTGTCATTTTATCCTTTCGATCCTCTTGCTGATAGAGTCCTCTGATAAAGGCACGGTATTTCTTCCGCATCGCATTGAGCAATTCCCCGGTAGCCAACGAATCATTATAGACTTTACACAGCTTTACCAGGTCATTTGTGGTACCTGAGACGGCACTCAATACGACTACTTTGGGCGATTCAGTAGCGGTCAGGATGTTTTTCACTTTAAGCATCCTTTCCGGCAGACCCACAGACGTTCCTCCGAATTTGTAGACCTTCATAGTTTCCGAGCGCAAAAGTAGATAAAAGGTTGGCCCGAAAAAATATGCACAAAGAAAAAGCCGGCTAGTTGCCGGCTGATCCTTTAATTATTCCTGAGTCCTTTCGCCGTCCGGTCTTCCATAGGTGGTGGAGGTGTCATCTTGGAGGAAACAGTTTCTGTCAATTTTACCACTTCCTGCACTAAGCGCTCGATCTGGGGATCGCGACCCTGCATCAGGATATTGGGATCATCCCATACCTCGATATCGGGACTTACCCCTTCTCCTTCCCAAAACCAATGTCCGTCATTGTCATATAACCTGGCGCCCGGCACCGTTATTCCACCTCCATCTATAAGGCCGTGACCCGTAGCAGGCCCCACCAGGATACCGAGTGTTCTTTCCCCGACAATCGGACCGGCTTCCAGTTCCTGGAAAGCCCAGGGAAGTCCGTCACCTCCCGATCCTGCCCAGCCGTTTATCAGCATCCCAACCGGGCCCGTATTAGCTTTTATAGGCCACTGATGCGCCTTGCCATGCCGCCAGTACAAGTTGTAAACTACCGGTCTTTTAATCAGTTCGAGGAATCGGTCTGCCAGCTGGCCCCCGCCATTAAATCGCTCATCGATGATGAAGCCTTCCTTGTCCAGTTGCCCGTAATACATCCTTACGAGTTCCAATTGACCACGGCCAGCAGTATTAGACATATATACATATCCCAGCTTACCGTTGGATAGTTTTTCCACCATCTGCCTGTTTTCTTCTAACCAGGCCAGGTTTCTAAGCGATTGCTCCTGTCCCTGTGTAAGACATTTGACGATATGATCTTTCGCATCCGTGGCAGATCCCGTTCGGCTGATCTTCAGTGATATGGTTTTTCCATTGAGCCCTTCAAAGGCCGCATAAGGCTCCTTTGCCGGTTCAAGGGGTACTCCGTTAACTGAAAGGATATAGTCACCTTCGCGCACATCTATACCTGTATGATCGAAGGGAGACCGGACTTCTGTATCCCAAGGTGCGGGTTTGATAATTTTATCGATCCTATATTTACCGTTTTCCAATACAAAATTGATACCCAGGTAACCCGTACTTCTACCAGGCACTGATTCATTGTCTCCGCCCCTGGTATAGGTATGTCCGGCGCTTAGTTCTGCTTGCATATTGGACTGGATATTAGAAATGTCCCAGCGTGTCCTTGCATCGTCGATCAGCAAGGCATACTGCTCTCTCAGACCGTTCCAATCAACGCCCTGCATATTTTCGTCATAGAAAAAGTCGCGGTACCTCCTCCAGGTATCGTGGAAAATCTGGGTCCACTCTTCGCGGGCTACCCAATCCATCATCAAGGCTTCCGTGCCAATTGGCTCGTCGAGCTTTTGATTGGGAGCCACCTGGACAATGCCATATTTGCCACCGGCATTGACAAGCAGGGCTTTTCCATCTGCTGTAGACTTGACCATTCTCACCCCGTCAATGATCTTCTTTTCCTCCTTTTCCTTCAAGTCAAAGAAATGAA
This sequence comes from Flammeovirgaceae bacterium, assembly GCA_024638265.1. Lineage (GTDB taxonomy): Bacteria > Bacteroidota > Bacteroidia > Cytophagales > Cyclobacteriaceae > JAHEKQ01. The sequence goes on along the minus strand of JAHEKQ010000010.1, from coordinate 61,169 downwards.
GTGAAGGAGCTCCTCCACCCGATCCCGTATTGGGAAATCTCCTATAAACCACTTTGTCCTTGAAGGGGATCAATCCATTGATGTTACCGGGAGACATCGGAAGGAGTGTAAGCCGGCTTTCCATATCGGAAAAGTCAATCCTGACCACATTATCTGATTCTTTTGGTTCTTCCTTTCCCTTGTCTTTTTTCTTCTTTTTATCTTTTCCGTCGGATTCCTCTTTTTCCTTTTCGGCCCCGTTTACCTCTACCTCATCGTTTTCCGGTTCCAACAGGTAAGGGGAATCACCGGTGAGTCCAATGGCACCCACCAATGTATTATTGGGATATATCCAGGTCCCATCGTTCAAGCCACTATAGGCAGCATTGTAGGTCCGATCGGAGAGAAAAAACAGGTATTTTCCATCCTCGCTAAATACCGGCCCGTAATCGGAGTAATAGCCACTGGTCACCTGGAAACTTTTCCCCTGATCCAGGCTATACACCTTAACGGCATCATGGCTGTTATCCAGCCCCACACTATAAGTGATCCATTTGCTGTCCGGGGACCAGTTGATAGGATAACCGAACCTTCCCCCATGTCCGACATTCCAGCGATAGTGATCTGCAGTGACTACCGATCCGTCAGAGGCGTGGACGATATATATATTATTGGTTTCATCGATGAAGGCAATCCTTTTGCTGTCCGGAGACCAATACAAAGAATAGCCAAAGCCCTTGTTGCGATTCGTCAGCTTACGGGGTGCGATATTATTGGTTATATCCTTCAGGTAGATCTCATATTCTCCACCCATATCACTCCAGAAGGCCACGTGCTTTCCATCGGGCGACCAGGATGGATTCCTGTCAAAAGCACCACTGGACCTTGTGAAATTGGAAATATACCCCTCAGACACCGGGACATTAAACAGTTCTCCACGGGCTTCAAATACGACCCTCTTACCGCCTGGAGCAGCTGTTACATTGGAAATCCTGTCTGATACGTCCACTTTTTTGGGGAGTTCAAGGCTGAGGTCTGTAATTACAGATACCTCCACTTCGGTCGCTTCCTGGCTGGACAAGTCCATTCTAAACAACACTCCACCTTTCTCGAAAACCAGATTTTCCGGTCCTGCAGACATATAGGTGATATCGAAGTCATCAAACCGGGTGACTTGTTCTATGGACTTTGAGTTGGTATCATAACTCCAGATATTCCGTCGCATATACTCACCCCTGTCAGATAGGAAATACACTTTATTGCCTGACCAGGAGGGCTTACCATCGTTGGCCTTATCAATCGTGATCCTTTCAACCTTCTTGGTTCCGAAGTCATAGATCAAGATATCTGAAGTAAGTCCACCACGATACCTTTTGAAGGGATAATTTTCCGTGATCTTGGTGATATAGGCTAATTGGGAACCATCGTCTGAAAAAGAAGCCAATTCCCCATAGGGGATGTCCAGTTTTTCAGCCATACCACCTTTCTTATCAATCATAAAGAATTCGCTTACGCCTCGCCGCAGTACTTCGCGCCGGGAGGCGAATAGAATTTTTTCTCCATCAGGATGCCAATCGATCATCCGGTCCCAGAATGAGGCATATGTCACACGGTGGGGAATACCTCCTGTTGAGGGCATGATGTAGATATCTTGGTTCCCATTGTAGGAGGCCGTATAAGCAATTTCCTTTCCGTCGGGTGAAAACTTAGGATAGGACTCCTCCCCCGGAGAATCAGTCAGTTGTATCGCAACCCCTCCGTCGAGGGGTACCAGCCATATATCACCTCCATAGACAAAGGCAATCTGGCTGTCAGAAACATCGACATACCTCATCATTTTAGCATTGATCTGTGCCAATAATGAAGAGCTCAAAAGCAGGGAAAATAATAAAAGGGATAAGCGTTTCATAGATGATGGGATTTTGATGGGCTGAGAAGTTAGTGAATCAAGGGGCAAAAAAAAAGCCGGCCACAATGGCCGGCTTCTCATTTATATATATACTCTAAGAGTTAGTCTTTTTTATTGTTGTCGTCTACCTCTTCGTACTCTACGTCGCTGACGTCATCCTGGGAATCAGCCTCAGGACCTGCCTGTTCAGCACCCGGAGCTGCTCCTTCGGCACCGGCCTGCTGTGTAGCCTGGTAGATCTCCTGGGAGGCTGCCTGCCATGCGGCGTTCAGTTCCTCCATTGCGGGATCAATAGCTTCCAGGTTCTGCTCTTTGTGCGCAGATTTTAGCTTTTCAAGAGCACCTTCGATAGCGGATTTATTACCATCTGACAATTTATCGCCATAATCCTTCAACTGCTTTTCAGTCTGGAAGATCAGGCTGTCTGCGGTATTGATCTTTTCAATCTTCTCCTTGGCCTGCTTATCAGATTCGGCATTAGCTTCCGCTTCCTTCTTCATCTTGTCGATTTCCTCATCAGTCAACCCGGAAGAAGCCTCAATTCTGATTTTCTGTTCTTTGCCGGTTCCCTTATCCTTGGCGGATACATTGAGAATACCATTGGCATCGATGTCGAAAGTCACTTCAACCTGTGGTACACCCCTGGGTGCAGGTGGGATACCATCGAGGTGGAATCTTCCTATAGTCCTGTTGTCATTTGCCATTGGCCTTTCTCCCTGCAGAACATGAATTTCCACCGATGGCTGGTTATCTGCTGCTGTAGAGAATACTTCTGATTTCCTTGTAGGGATCGTAGTGTTGGAATCAATCAGTTTTGTGAAGACACCTCCCAATGTTTCGATACCCAGTGACAGTGGTGTTACATCGAGCAGGAGAACATCTTTCACTTCTCCGGTGAGTACACCACCCTGTATTGCAGCTCCAACTGCCACCACTTCGTCGGGATTCACACCCTTCGAGGGTTTCTTGCCGAAGAATTTCTCTACTTCCTCCTGGATGATCGGAATCCTGGTAGAACCACCAACGAGGATTACCTCATCCACATCTGAAGGGCTCATATTGGCATCCTTCAGTGCTTGCTTTACAGGATTCATAGATCGCTGGATAAGTTTGTCTGCCAGTTGCTCAAACTTTGAACGGGTCAGTTTTCTTACCAGGTGCTTGGGAATACCATCGATAGCAATGATATATGGCAGGTTGATCTCCGATTCGGAAGAACTTGACAATTCGATCTTGGCCTTTTCAGCCGCCTCCTTAAGACGCTGGAGCGCCATAGGATCTTTTCGAAGATCGATATTCTCATCATTCTTGAATTCATCCACCAACCAGTTAATAATTACCTGATCGAAGTCGTCACCACCGAGGTGTACATCACCGTTGGTTGATTTTACTTCGAATACGCCATCTCCCAGCTCGAGGATGGAGATATCAAACGTACCTCCACCGAGGTCGTAAACGGCGATCCTGAGATCCTGGTTTTTCTTGTCGAGTCCGTATGCCAATGATGCGGCTGTAGGCTCATTGATAATCCTCTTTACATCGAGGCCGGCAATCTGCCCGGCTTCCTTAGTCGCCTGGCGTTCGGCATCGTTAAAGTAAGCCGGAACGGTAATTACCGCTTCCGTTACTGTAGTACCCAGGTAATCTTCTGCGGTACTCTTCATTTTCTGAAGGATGATAGCAGAGATTTCCTGTGGTGTATATTTTCTGTCACCTATTTTAATCCTGACTGTGTCATTATTTCCCTTTTCAAGATCATATGTTACAGTTTTCAGTTCTTCCCCAACTTCTGTGTATTTCTTTCCCATAAATCTCTTAACAGACATTATGGTGCTCTTCGGATTGGTAATGGCTTGACGTTTGGCAGGATCACCTACTTTACGCTCACCTTTCCCCTCATCCTGAAATGAGACGATAGACGGTGTGGTCCGTCTTCCTTCGCTATTTGGTATAACTACCGGCTCATTTCCTTCCATCACAGCAACGCATGAGTTAGTAGTTCCCAGGTCAATTCCAATAATTTTTCCCATGATCGTTATATAATATTCTTTAAATTTTTTTTCTCAATTACCCATTATTGATCAATGGTTGTGCCAAAGGGAAGAGGGTGACAGAATGTCATGGGCGAGTTCCCCAGGGGTTCAAGAGTTCAAGGGGCGCGAGTTCACGGGTCAACCTTATTTAGGACTTACCCCCTACTCACCTAGAACTTATAACTTTTCAACTTTTTAACTTTTGCCTTTTTACTTTACTACCTTTGCGCCCTCAACGGATATGAAACAGGAAATAGAGAAAAGAAGGACCTTTGGCATCATCAGTCACCCGGATGCGGGGAAGACTACGCTGACGGAGAAACTGCTCCTTTTTGGAGGGGCTATCCAGTCGGCAGGGGCGGTGAAAAGCAATAAGATCGATATGCATGCGAGGTCTGACTGGATGGATATTGAAAAACAGCGGGGTATATCCGTGGCGACCTCGGTAATGGGATTTCGGTACAAGGATTTTAAGATCAATATCCTCGATACCCCCGGGCACCAGGATTTCGCAGAGGATACCTATCGTACGCTCACAGCAGTGGACAGTGTGATCATGGTGATCGATAGTGTGAAGGGAGTGGAGGCACAAACTGAAAAGCTCATGGAGGTATGCCGAATGCGAAATACCCCGGTAATTTGCTTTATCAATAAACTAGACCGTGAAGGAAGGGATCCGTTTGACTTGCTTGATGAAATCGAGGATAAGTTATCGATAAATGTCCGTCCTCTTTCGTGGCCAATCGGTATGGGGAAGTCTTTTAAGGGAGTTTACAGCCTCTTTGAAAGCAGCCTGCATTTGTTCGAAGCTTCGAGGAATAAGGTAATGGAAGGTATTAAGGTCGATGATATCACCGATCCACAGATTGAGTCTAGAATTGGGGAGAATGCCGCTACGGAATTGCGTGAAGAAGTGGAACTGGTAGAAGGTGTATATGACCCCTTCGAAGTGAACAGCTACCGTGAAGGTCAACTTGCCCCTGTATTTTTTGGTAGTGCAGTCAATAATTTCGGTGTTAAAGAATTGCTGGATTGCTTTATACAAATCGCCCCTCAGCCGATACCCAGGGCTACCGACAAGCGACTTGTAAAACCCGACGAGAAGGATTTCTCGGGATTCGTTTTTAAGATACATGCCAATATGGACCCACGGCACCGGAATAGGATTGCGTTCGTTCGCGTATGTTCCGGAAAGTTTGAACGGGGTTCGAATTACTACCACGTCCGCCAGGAAAAAAGTCTCAGATTTTCTAATGCCACCGCCTTTATGGCCCAGGAACGCGAGACGATAGATGAAGCCTGGCCGGGAGATATTGTAGGGATTTATGATACCGGCAACCTCAAGATAGGAGATACACTAACGGAAGGAGAAGATGGTACGTTTAAAGGTATTCCGTCATTCTCACCTGAAATTTTCCGGGAAGTTATCAATAAGGATGCGATGAAGACCAAACAACTCGAGAAGGGACTTCAACATCTGATGGAGGAAGGTGTGGCACAGCTATTCTCCTATGAGATTGGGAACAGAAAGGTAATCGGGACGGTGGGACAGTTACAGTTCGAAGTGATCCAGTACCGTTTGAAGAACGAGTATGGAGCTTCCGTAGATTGGAGGAATCAACCTATCTATAAGGCTTGCTGGGTGGATTCCGAGGACCAGAAGGAATTGGATGCTTTCGTCAAATCCAAGCTGAGGCATATGGCAAAGGATAAAGATGGTAAAATGGTGTTCATGGCGGAATCCAAGGCGTGGTTGGGTATGGTCCAGGATAATTTTCCTAGGATAAATTTCCATTATACTTCAGAGTATTGATGAGTGAACCGGAAGTAATATTTGAGGATAATCACCTCCTGATACTCAACAAGCCGTCAGGCTGGCTGAGCCAGGGTGATCAGACAGGGGACGTTTGCATAACTGATTGGGCGAAGGAATACCTACGGGTGAAGTATAATAAACCCGGAAAGGTATTTGCCGGTTTACCTCACAGGCTGGACCGGCCGGTTAGTGGACTTATCATCATCTGCAGGACTTCCAAGAGCCTGGAACGCATGACCCGGGCCTTTGCGGAATCGCAAATAGGGAAAACCTATTGGGCGGTGACTACCGATTCTCCCCCCGCAGGCGAGGGGCGACTGGAACACTGGCTGCTTAAAGACCGTGAAAAAAATAAAGCCAAAGTAAGGTCACAGCCTGGAAAAGGGGCGAAGCACTCATTGCTCAATTATGAGATTATCCGGAGTATTCGGGGCCACCATTTATTAGAGGTCAGACCCCATACCGGCCGGCCACACCAGATCCGGGCTCAACTTGCGGCGGTAGGTTGTCCTATTCTAGGCGATTTGAAATACGGCGGAGAGTATGCGAAAAAGAGGAGTTCAATTGCATTACATTCGAGATCTGTCAATTTCAACCACCCCGTGAAGAAAGAGGAGGTGGAATTCCACGCTCCCTTGTCTACCAACCCGATAATATCTAACATTTTTAAAGATGAGTAAGGATAAGCGGGGTTGGCTGGAGCGATTACAGGATCGTTGGAAACTCACCTCGATCAAGGATGTAATTATCGTTTTGATTGTATTCGCACTCACCGGGACTACGGTAGTTGTAATAAAACCCTATGTGATTAGTGTATTCACCGGTGGGGAAGAGGCACCACTTTGGTTTACGATCCTATACTACATTTTTATACTCCCGGTCTATAATTTAATACTGCTGATTTATGGTGCGATCTTTGGAAAATTTGATTTTTTTTGGAAGTTTGAAAGGAGATTCATCAAAAGGATATTTAAATCTAAATCAAAACCACACGAATGAAGAAATTCCTTTTCCCAGTGCTCGTAATAATTGGCTTCTCCTGTTCGACACCCAAGAACTATTACTCCTTCAATAATAAGCCCTTTCAATATGACAAGCCTGCGGAGAAGGTTATGACACAACCTGTTGAAGTGGTTAATGAAAAACCCGTTGAACTGACAGCCGAGAAATCCCCCCTCGTATTGAGTGACAAGCAGTTGGAAGCAACCATGTCTGTGGCCGAGAATACTACTGACAATTCGAAGGAGCCAATGGTGTTTTCCAGGGAAACCTATAAGGCAGCTTCAAAAGCTGAGAAGAAGGTAATGCGCAAAGCGCTTAAGAAAGAACTAAAATCGTATATCAAAGAGGCAAAGGCGAGGGCAAGGGGGGAGAAAGTCGAAGCAACTCACGATATAGTTGTTACCGGATATACAAGAATAGGCATTATTCTGGGTGCCGCCGGAATTGTTTTGATGATATTAACAACGGGTACAGTATCGCAGTTAGGTTCGTTACTGTTGCTCATTGGTGTTATATTCATACTAGTTGATTTGTTATAGTGCTTTACCTAAACCTAAAGAAAAAAGCCGATTCAATTGAACCGGCTTTTTTTTGGCTATAAAAACTTAGATCTGATTATTCTTCAAGTGTACCCTCGGCCAAAACGGTAACGGTATTATTAAGCACTTCAACAACCCCACCTGTAATCTCTACATCTGCCTCTTCATCCTTACCCTTATAAGTTACAGTGCCTTTCTTAAGTGTACTGATCAGCGGTGCGTGATTATTTAATACCTGGAAACTCCCGTCCGTGCCGGGGAAAGTGACGGAATTAACCTCGCCGTCAAATAATGTTTTCTCAGGGGTGTAAATCTCTAAATGCATGTCAATTAATTCAAGAGTGATTACTCAGTCTCTGCAAGCATCTTTTCACCTTTCTCAATGGCCTCTTCAATGCTTCCCACGAGATTAAACGACATTTCTGGAAGGTGATCCAATTCGCCGTCCATGATCATATTAAATCCTTTGATGGTTTCCTTGATGTCAACGAGTACACCCGGAATTCCGGTAAATTGTTCTGCTACGTGGAATGGCTGCGAGAGGAATCGCTGTACCCTTCTTGCGCGGTGTACAATTTCTTTGTCTTCATCGGAAAGTTCATCCATACCCAGAATAGCAATGATATCCTGGAGTTCCTTGTATCTCTGAAGAATCTCCTTCACACGCTGGGCACAACCGTAGTGTTCAGCTCCAAGTACCTCTTCACTAAGTATCCTGGAAGTCGAATCGAGAGGATCCACAGCGGGGTAAATTCCCAGCTCGGAAATTTTCCTCGAAAGAACCGTGGTTGCATCTAGGTGAGTAAATGTCGTCGCGGGCGCAGGGTCAGTCAAGTCATCGGCAGGTACATAAACTGCCTGAACTGAGGTAATTGAACCTCTCTTTGTTGAAGTAATCCTCTCCTGCATGGCTCCCATCTCAGTGGCGAGTGTAGGCTGGTAACCCACAGCAGAAGGCATTCGGCCCAACAGGGCAGATACTTCTGACCCCGCCTGTGTAAAACGGAAAATATTGTCGATGAAGAAGAGAATATCCCTTCCCTGGCCGGATCCATCACCATCCCGGAAATACTCCGCCACCGTCAGTCCTGAGAGTGCTACCCGTGCTCGTGCTCCGGGAGGTTCGTTCATCTGACCGAAAACCAGGGTTGCCTGTGATTTGGCAAGTTCATTCTCGTCCACTTTCGAAAGATCCCAGTCTCCCTCTTCCAATGCTTTTGTAAATGCATCACCATACTTGATAACACCGGATTCGATCATTTCACGGAGGAGGTCATTTCCCTCACGGGTTCTTTCACCTACACCTGCAAATACGGAAAGTCCAGCATATGCCTTAGCGATGTTGTTGATCAGCTCCATGATAAGTACGGTCTTTCCCACACCCGCACCACCGAACAATCCGATCTTACCACCCTTAGCATAGGGCTCCAGCAAGTCAATTACCTTGATTCCGGTAAATAGTACTTCTGATGATGTAGAAAGATCTTCGAATTTTGGGGCTGAACGGTGTATGGGAAGTCCGCCGTCACTTTTAGGCTGTGGTATTCCATCAATGGCTTCACCCACTACGTTGAAAAGTCTTCCTTTGATATCCTCTCCGGTAGGCATTTTAATGGGGAGACCGGTATCTACAACATCCATTCCGCGAACCATACCTTCAGTACTGTCCATGGCGATTGTCCTCACGCGATCCTCACCCAGGTGTTGCTGGCATTCGAGCACTACCTTTTGACCATCCGGACGGGTTACTTCCAGTGAATCGAGAATATTGGGGACTTTAGAGTTTTCCCCTTCAAATGAAACGTCCACTACTGGACCAATAACTTGTGTGATTTTACCAATATTTGCCATCGATTATGACTATTTACGCTTTTAAAAAGAGCCTTGATTTTTTCGAGTGCAAAGGTATGAAGCAGCACCCTAATTAAAAAGTTAAATGGAGAATTTAAAGCCCTATCCGACCGGTGAACTTGGCAGTGAAATCCGGAAGGTGGTACCCTGATTTTCTTCGGAGTTTTTCACAAAGATCCGGCCGTTGTGATAGTTCTCAATGATTCGCTTTGCAAGGGCGAGCCCAAGTCCCCAGCCCCTCTTTTTAGAAGTGAATCCCGGATTGAAGACACTCTTGATCTTTGATTTGGGAATTCCTTTTCCGGTATCACTGATATCGATAAATACCCGGCTTTCGCTTCCACGCAGAATATGGATCTTTATCTTACCGACACCGTCCATAGCATCCACCGCATTTTTACAAAGGTTTTCAAGCACCCACTCGAAAAGCGGCTTGTTTACCCTGGCAATGATATCGTCATTGATCGCTGCTATGTTGATATCCACCTTGCTCGAAATCCTCGGGCGGAGGTAATTCATTGAATCGGCGATACACTGCTTTATATTTTCTTCATTCAGTACGGGCACACTACCAATACTGGAGAAGCGCTCGGTGATCAGTTGTAGCCTCTTGATGTCTTTATCCAATTCAGCGGCCAGGTTATTGTCGCGCATAGCCGGGTTTTCTTTGAGAAATTCCATCCAGGCCATTAACGATGAGATGGGGGTGCCAAGTTGATGTGCGGTTTCCTTGGCGAGGCCCACCCATACCTGGTTTTGTTCTGCTGCTTTTGAATAGTTGAATGCCATATAGGCGATAAATCCGAAAATGGCAATAACCGACAATTGAATATATGGGTAGTAGGTCAGTTGGGTGAGCAGGAAGGAATTGCTGTAATTGACATAACCATAGACTATAGGTTCGTCCAGCGGATCACGGACAGTGACCGGAATGGGGTCATAGGAATCTATCATTTCTTCCAGAACTTTATTCAGTGATCGGTAAATGGACTGGTTATCCATCCTGAAAGAATCAATTTCTATATTCCTGTAGTCAATGATTCTTCCGTCCTGGTCGGTAAGAATCGTAGGTATGGAGCGGTTTGCAAAGAGAATCTGATCTGTAATAAAATAGATGTTGCTACCCGTTTCTTCGGTAATGGTGTATTCCAGTGTCTTTGCAAACAGTTCGATCTGCTGTTGCTCCCGTTCCTTGAGTTGTTCAACAAGGATGCTTGTATAAAAGATGGTCCCGGCACTGATAAAGACGGACAGGGCAAGGACAATCCATTTTACCCTTGACTTATCGGATACCTCGGGAGTAGGCTGATTTGCTGCCAATTTGTGCGTAAGGTTTTAGTAAATATAAAGAATTGGTGGCTTGCACCTTAATTCTTCATCATTAACCATCTCACCAGCACTTTGTAATTGACTTTGGTACCATGCATAAGTATACCTATCCGGTAGATCCTTCCGGCCAGCCAGATAGCTCCTACGAAACCAGCTACCAGCAAGGTCATGGATAAAAGCAGTTCCCATAACGGAGGCATACCAAACCCAATCCGCCCCATCATGGTAATAGGGGAGGTGAGAGGGATGATCGATAGCCAGAACGCCAGGTTGCCATCCGGATTCTGAAGAACTGCGGTTAATCCAATGATCGAAGCTATTAAAGGGATGGTGATCGGAAACATGAATTGCTGTGCATCCGAAGGGGAATCCACGGCCGACCCCACCGCTGCGAACAAGGCTCCATAAAGAAGGTATCCTCCCAGGAAGTAAAATAGGAAGGTGAGGATAATACTGGTGAAGGGAATAGAGTAAAATGAGTTTGCAAATTCCTGTGCCGCCCCAACTTCAACGTTGCTCATTTGGTTGGCTGCCTGTGACATGGAATTGGCCTGGTCGACATCCACCCCGAAAAGGCTGAAAATCGTAAATGAAAAAACCGCAATCAGCACAATCCAGATAGTTAATTGCAGTAGGCCGACCGAAGCGATTCCAAGCACCTTACCCAACATCAACTGAAAGGGTTTCACGGTGGCGATAATGATCTCCACAATTTTATTGGTTTTTTCCTCGATAACTCCCTGCATTACCTGGGCTCCATACACAAAGAGGAACATGTAAATGAGGAATCCGGTCCCATAGCCAATGGCAAAGGCAATCCCGGAATTACTCTGCTTTTGATCTTTAATATTAAAGGTATTCAGATCGATCTGTGGACGAATGGCAGCCAATACTTCATTGCTAATTTGAAGGGAATCGAGATTTTGCTGCCTTATGGCTCCTTCAATTATATTCTCAAGACGGTTATTTTCGTTTAAGGAAAAGGAGGATTTTGTGAATACGCGATATTGCTTTCCTTTATCCTGGTTGATCTCCAGGTGGCCGTAATGATCTCCTTCCAGGAAAGCTGTAATCCTTGCAGTACTGTCTCCCGATACGTTAACAAATCTAAACCGGTCATTATCTTCCAGCGGAAGAATGTTCCCCGGATCGAAAACTTCGATGGTCCTCGCTTCCTGGTTGTTTTCTTCCTGTACCATGAGGTAGATTATACCACCTATTATAGCGGGGAAAAGAAGTGGAGTCAATATTGTCGCTATAAGGAAGGTTCTCTTTCTAACCCGGGTCAGGAACTCTCGCTTTGTGATAAGGAATACCTTATTCATGATCGTCAGTAGTTAGGGAAATGAAAATGTCATTAATAGAGGGTATCCTCTCAGTAAATGAATAAACCTCCACCTGGTTAATCAATTTACTCAGGAGCTGATTTGTGTCGTTGTCCGGAAGTTTAATGACCGAATGGTTCAGTCCATCCTCGTCGGTACTGTTATCAATCACCTCATAGCCATTGAGATCATTCAAATGACCTTTATAAGTCACAGCAAAAGTATTATCACTGTACTTTCTCTTGATTTGTTTTTTAGTCCCACTGACAAGTCCTGTAGATCTGTGGATGAGCGTCAACTCGTCACATAATTCTTCTACCGATTCCATGCGGTGGGTCGAGAAGAGAATAGTGCTGCCGTTATCCCTCAACCTTAGAATCTCATCTTTTATAAGGTTGGCATTGACCGGATCAAAACCCGAAAAAGGTTCATCCAGTATAATCACCTTAGGGTAGTTGAGGACCGTCGCGATAAACTGGATTTTCTGAGCCATCCCCTTTGATAAATCCTGGACTTTGGCCTTCAGCCAGTCGTCTATTTCAAGTCTAGCAGTCCAATCCTTAATACTTGCAATGGCCTCCCTTCGCTTCATACCTCTTAACTCTGCCATAAAGATCAATTGTTCGGATACTTTCATCTTTTTATAGAGTCCCCGTTCTTCGGGGAGATACCCGATAATCTTGATATGATTCTGATTCAATTTCTGACCATCAATAGTAATACTACCGGAGTCAGCTTCAATGATCTGGTTGATGATCCTAATGAGGGTGGTCTTTCCTGCCCCATTAGGTCCTAAAAGACCGTAAATGCTTCCTTTGGGAATTTCAAAGCTGAGGTCCTTCAGGGCAGTATGACCGCTATAGCTTTTAGTAATTGAATCAATGGAGATAAAGCTCATGCTATGATCTTTTTGCAAACATAGCCGCAAATATAGAAGACTCCCCGGAAAAAGTGGGAATGGACATTTAGTAAGTTATACGGAATCCGAGAAGGGTCGGCTAGCGCTTCTGGTGGAAGATCAGGCTTCCCATAGAGACATCGAGGTCGAATGTCAGGAGGTTCTTCGCGTTTGCAGAGTATTGCTCATTGACAAACGTATTCTCGTTGAGTTTTTTGAATCCTTTCGGAATCTTGACACGACATAACCACGAGTCTGTGATCATGAGTTTCATAGGGGTTTCACTCTGAGGTATTGTAATGAATAGTGTGCCGGCCCCCACATTACCTTTAATGGTACTTCTCTTATTAGGCATTTCCTCCAGATCGAGGAAGAGGTTTCCAAAACCGACATCGGCAATTACGTAATCAGATTTTGCAGAGCCGAGGTTCTTAACTTTAACATTTCCCAGGTCGACCTTCACATAAAAGGTGTCCATCTCGATCTGGTTAATTCCCTCGGTCAGGTAGCCTACATTTACATCGGCACTGCCCGTATGTATTTTAAGATTCTTCACCGCCAGTCCGGAAAGATCCAGGTTGGCCATGCCAACCCCATACTTCAATTCGAGATTATACTGTTTATTTTCTGAAAGGAATACTTTCCAGTAGTTGTCGTGATCAGAAGGTTTTCCCTTGAAGAATGAGTTTGAAATAGATTGGCCGAGGCCTTCGCGATGCTCTTCTTCCAAGTCCAGGTTCAGATAGCAAGTGCCATCGACAATTTCCTTGGTAAATGAATGCGAGAAATGATCGGAATCGTGAAAGCTATACAAATTAAATACTCCGGGATTTTTGGTTGACCTGATATGGCAATCCCCGAAGTTTACTTTAAGTGATAAACTTACTGTTTGAAAATCGTCGCTATCCTCGACGTAAAACTGCTTCTTCAACTGTCCATGCGCAGCATTTGCACATACTAATCCCATGCAAATGGCGGCAATACTACTTCTCCACATGTTGAAATGAACGAAGCTGTACTAAAAAGGTTACAAAAATATGCACGGAAATATGTTCAAACATTATTGTGTATGGAGGGGTAGAATTACTCCTTATTATATAGAACCCTTTTATTACCCTCTCAGAGGCCAATTTTGATTCAGAATCAGACCGACATTCGATCCCGCAGTTATTGGTCCAAAATTCTTAGAAAAATTTACATAGGGGTATTGGGTTGATCGTATTAAGTTCCTATCTTTGCAGTCCTTTTTGCCCCGGGGAATACTGTGTCCGGGAAAAAACAATTAAATAATGCACTAGAGATGTCTGGTATTATTGGAAAGAAAATAGGGATGACAAGCATGTACGATGAGAATGGACGTTCAGTTCCATGCACATTGATACAGGCTGGACCATGTGTGGTAACACAGGTTAAATCCGAGGATACTGACGGCTATACTGCCGTTCAATTGGCTTACGGTGAACGCAAGGAGAAAAATACCCCTGCCGCCCTGAAAGGTCACTTTAAGAAATCCGGAACTGCTCCTAAGCGGGTGGTGGTAGAATTCAGGGATTTCAAAGAGGAGTTTGAAGGACAGGTTGAGTTGGGAAAAGAGATCCGCGTCAACGAGGTGTTCGCCGAAGGTGATTTCGTGGATGCCATTGGTGTATCAAAAGGTAAGGGTTTCCAGGGTGTTGTTAAGCGTCATGGATTCGGCGGAGTAGGCCAGGCGACTCACGGACAGCACAACCGGATGAGGGCTCCCGGTTCTATCGGTGGTGCATCTTATCCGTCCAGGGTTTTCAAAGGAATGCGAATGGCAGGCCAGACAGGAAATTCAAGGGTCCAGGTTTTAAACCTCAAGGTGATGAAATTGATGCCCGATGAAAATGTGATTGTTGTCAGCGGTTCAGTACCCGGCGCGAAGAATTCAACTGTTATACTGGAGAAATAATGAAAGTATCGGTTTTAACATATAAAGGAGAAGACACGGGAAGGAAAGTTTCCCTGTCAAAAGAGATTTTTGAAGTCGAACCTAACGACCACGCAATCTATCTTGACGTTAAGCAATACCTGGCCAATCAGAGGCAGGGAACGCATGCTGCGAAAGATCGTTCCAAGATCACAGGTTCTACCAGGAAGATTAAGAGACAAAAGGGTACCGGTACTGCTCGGGCAGGAAGTATAAAAAATCCTTTATTTAAAGGAGGGGGAAGGGTATTTGGACCTGAGCCCAGAAATTATACGGTAAAGCTCAACAAGAAATTGAAGCAGATGGCGCGAAAGTCTGCGCTCAGTTATAAAGCCAAGGAGAAGAATGTATCAGTTGTCGAGGACTTTACTTTTGAGAAGCCTCAAACAAAAAATTACATTGAAATGCTGAATGCATTGTCGCTGGCTGATAAAAAGACCTTATTGGTCGTACCCGAAAGTAACAAGAACATCTGGTTGTCTGCCAGGAATATTCCTGCGGCCACTGTAGTACTGGCTGACCAGGTGAATACGTATGATCTTATCAATGCAGATTGTGTGATCATCAGTGAGGGTTCGGTTGAAAAACTAAATACAATATTGAATTAAGATGGATATCCTGATCAGACCTTTGATAACGGAGAAAGCATCCGGACAAAACGAAAGCGGAAAATACGGATTCGTAGTTAACCGAAAGGCTAACAAAGTCGAGATCAAGAAAGCCGTTGAGAATATGTATGGTGTAAACGTGGAAAGCGTAAACACCATGAATTACTTGGGTAAAACCAAGAGTAGATATACTAAGTCACAGATCCTAAGCGGTAGGAAGCCATCTTATAAGAAGGCGGTTGTTACCCTCATTGAAGGTGAAGTGATTGATTTTTACGGAGATATATAATTAAGGAATCATGGCAGTAAAGAAATTGAGGCCCGTTACTCCAGGACAACGATACAGGATGGCACCTGCATTCGACACCCTCACTGCGTCCAAACCTGAGAAGTCATTGCTCAAGAGCAAGTCGAAATCCGGGGGAAGGAATAACAGTGGTAGGATGACGGCCAGATATATTGGTGGTGGCCACAAACAGAAGGTCAGGACTGTTGATTTCAAGAGGGACAAGCACGGCGTACCCGCCGTCGTAAAATCCATTGAATATGCGCCAACCCGGTCCGCCAGAGTGGCGCTTCTTTTTTATGCTGATGGTGAGAAAAGATACATCATTGCTCCCGATAGGCTGATAGTCGGACAGACGGTAATTTCCGGTCCCGAGGTGGCTCCAGAAGTTGGTAATGCACTTCCCATGGCGAAGATTCCTTTAGGTACTATAGTACACAACGTTGAATTGAAGCCCGGCAAGGGTGCCTCGATGGCAAGGAGTGCTGGCACTTATGTACAGCTTGTTGCCAGGGAAGGCAAGTATGCAACGATAAAGTTGCCCTCTGGTGAAATGAGGAACGTACTTGCTGCCTGTTATGCTACCGTAGGTGCTGTCGGAAATTCCGAACACATGAACGTGATCCTCGGTAAGGCCGGAAGGAACCGTTGGTTGGGCAAGAGGCCAAGAACACGTGGTGTTGCTATGAACCCCGTTGATCACCCGATGGGTGGTGGAGAAGGAAGGGCTTCAGGAGGGCATCCGAGGTCCAGGACCGGGCTTTACGCCAAGGGTAAGAAAACCAGGAGAAAGCATAAATATTCAGATCGATTTATAATCGGAAAACGAAAGTAATTCATGGCTAGATCATTAAAAAAAGGACCTTATATAGACTTCAGGCTGGTGAAGAAAGTCGATGACATGAACGACTCCGGCAAGAAGTCCGTAATTAAAACCTGGTCAAGGAGATCTATGATCTCACCTGATTTTGTAGGTCACACTTTTGCCGTTCACAACGGAAATAAGTTTATACCGGTCTATGTGACTGAAAACATGGTTGGACACAAATTAGGTGAATTTGCTCCTACCAGGAACTTCAGGGGTCATGCAGGAAACAAAAGAGATAAACGAGGTTAATTGACATGGAGGCTGTTGCTAAACTGAATAACGATCCCACCGCACCCAGGAAAATACGCCTGGTGGCAGACCTTATAAGAGGTCAGAGGGTAAGTCATGCACTAAACGTTCTGAAGTTCACACAGAAAACGGGTGCAGATAAAATGGAAAAGTTGCTGCTCTCAGCTGTAGCTAACTGGCAAGCCCTTAACGAGGATGCCAAGCTGGAAGATGCAGACCTTTATATAAAGGAAATCAAAGTCGACAGTGCGAGGATGTTGAAGAGACTGCGACCCGCTCCACAAGGAAGGGCTCACAGGATCAGGAAACGCAGCAACCATATTACTGTGGTAATTGACGATAGAAATTCAGGGACAGAAGCTCCCGTTGAAGAAACTGTAGAAACAGAGGAAGCATAACATGGGACAAAAAGTAAATCCTGTAGGTCTGAGATTAGGTATTGTTAGGGGCTGGGACTCTAACTGGTACGGAGGAAATACGTTTTCTGAGAAACTCATCGAAGATCACAATATCAGAAAGTATATCGCTGCCAGGATTCCTAAAGGTAGTATTTCAAAAGTTGTCCTTGAAAGGACCCTCAAGAGGATTACCGTTACTATTCACACAGCTCGGCCAGGAGTGGTGATTGGTAAAGGTGGTGCCGAGGTTGATAATATCAAGGAAGAGCTCAAGAAGCTGACCGGTAAAGATATTCAGATCAATATTTTTGAAATAAAGCGTCCTGAGCTCGATTCCAAACTGGTTGGCGAATCAATCGCTCAGCAGCTTGAGGCAAGGATCTCCTACAGGAGAGCAATGAAGCAGGCAATTGCCAGCGCAATGAGGGTAGGTGCCCAGGGAATAAAGATCAAGGTGAGCGGACGATTAGGTGGTGCCGAAATGGCAAGGACTGAACAATATAAGGAGGGGAGAATTCCTCTGCACACATTGAGAGCTGATATCGACTATGCTATTTCGGAAGCGAATACAGTGTACGGAAAGATCGGAATCAAGGTATGGATCTTCAAAGGAGAAGTTTACGGAAAGCGTGACCTTTCTCCCAACGTAGGCCTTTCCCAGCAGAGGGGTGGCCGAAAGCAGGATGGTCCAAGGAGAAGAAATAAAAGGTAGGTTGAATAATAGAAAACAGAGATGTTACAACCAAAAAGAACAAAATTCAGAAAAAGGCAAAAGGGAAGAGTCAAGGGAATTGCTCAAAGGGGACATCGTATTGCTTTTGGAGCATTCGCCCTTAAGTCACTTGAACCCGGTTGGATAACCTCCCGGCAGATTGAGGCAGCTCGTATTGCCATGACCCGGGAAATGAAAAGGGAAGGACAGGTTTGGATCAGGATTTTCCCTGATAAGCCCATCACTAAAAAGCCCGCTGAAGTTCGAATGGGTAAGGGTAAGGGTGCACCTGAGTATTGGGTGGCCACGGTCCGTCCCGGAAGGATCCTCTTCGAAGCAGGAGGTATCAGGAGGGAACTGGCACAGGAAGCACTCAGGCTTGCTCAGCAAAAACTACCTATCAAGACGAAATTTGTAGTCAGAAGAGATTACGTCGAATAGAGATGAAGAATTCAGAAATAATAGCATTGACAGAAGCTGAACTGAAGCAGAAGATCAGTAGTGAGAGGGAAAACCTTCAAAAGCTCAAGTTCGCACACGCGGTTTCTCCTATTGAGAATCCCAATAAGATTGTTGAAACCAGGAAGCTGATCGCCAGGTTGAAAACAGCTTTAAGGCAAAAAGAAATAGAAAATTAAAATCCAGATGGAAAGAAATCTGCGTAAAGAAAGAGTTGGTAGGGTCGTCAGCGACAAAATGGAAAAGACCGTTACCGTGCTTGTCGAGAGAAAAGTGAAGCACCCTATTTATGGGAAGTTCGTTCGGAAGACGACCAAGTTTTCCGCTCACGATGAGAAAAATGAGTGTGGTATAGGTGATACCGTGAAGATCATGGAGACCCGCCCTCTCAGTAAAAACAAAAGGTGGAGATTAGTAGAAATCCTAGAAAAAGCTAAGTAAGATGATACAGCAGGAATCTCGGTTGAACGTTGCAGATAATAGTGGTGCCAAAGAGGTACTGTGCATCCGTGTATTAGGCGGCACCGGGAAAAAGTACGCCAGAGTCGGAGACAAGATCGTGGTGACTGTAAAGTCAGCACTGTCCAGTAGCAGCCTTAAGAAAGGCACTGTTTCAAGGGCAGTTGTTGTCAGGACCAAAAAAGAAGTTAAAAGAAAAGACGGAAGCTATATCCGATTTGAGGATAATGCTGCTGTGCTCTTGACTCCCCAGGATGAACCCCGCGGTACGAGGATATTCGGTCCTGTAGCAAGGGAATTGAGGGAAAAACAGTTTATGAAAATTGTTTCACTGGCGCCTGAGGTGCTCTAAGGAAGAAGATATGGCGAACAAATTTCACATAAAGAAAGGAGATACCGTACTGGTTGTAGCTGGTAATGACAAAGGCAAAAAAGGTAAGGTCCTTGAGATACTCAGGGATAAGAACCGCGCCATCGTCGAGGAGGTAAATATGGTGACCAAGCACACCAAGCCTTCAGCTGCAAAACCGGAAGGTGGTATTGAGACTACGGAAGCTGCAGTACATATCAGCAACCTCAAGCTGGTTGATCCGGCTACCGGAGAGGCTACCCGCATTGGCAGGAAGCTCAATGACAAGGGTAAACTGCAGAGATACTCAAAGAAAACAGGAGAATTTATCAAAGATGCATAGTCCAAGATTAAAAGATAGATATCACAAAGAGATCATTCCTGCCCTTAAGGAACGTTTCCAATATAAGTCTGTGATGCAGGTACCCAAGATCACCAAGATTTGTGTGAACAAGGGTGTCGGTGAGGCAACCCAGGATAAGAAACTCGTAGACATCGGGGTGGAGGAATTGTCTACTATTACCGGACAAAAGGCCGTTCCCACCTATGCCAAGAAATCAGTATCCAACTTCAAACTGAGGGAGGGTATGCCAATTGGTGCAAGGGTCACTCTTCGTGGGGACAAAATGTATGAATTCCTCGATCGATTAATGAATGTAGCCCTTCCCCGTGTAAGGGACTTCAGGGGTGTCAGGGATAAGGGTTTCGACGGACGGGGGAATTATACTCTCGGTGTAAAGGAACAAATCATCTTCCCTGAAATCAGTATTGATAAGGTAAACAGGATCAGCGGTATGGATATCACTTTTGTGACCACGGCAGGTTCTGATGAAGAGAGTTATGAATTATTAAAAGCGTTTGGAATGCCGTTCGCTAACAAAAACAATAATTAATTATGGCAAGGAAATCAGTTATCGCCAGAGAGATTAAGCGCCAGAAGCTGGTAGACCGATATGCTGAAAAAAGAAAAGCATTGAAGGAAGCCGGTGACTGGGAAGGACTTGATAAGCTTCCCAGGAACAGTTCACCAGTAAGACTACACAATAGGTGTAAGTTAACTGGCAGGCCAAAGGGATACATGAGGAAATTTGGTATTTCCCGTGTGACTTTCAGGGAAATGGCTTCGGAAGGAAAAATTCCGGGGGTGACGAAAGCGAGCTGGTAAAGAACGACTTCCCATTTTTATTAAAATTGGGATTAGTTCAGTAACTTTGCAGCCCGATTTCGGGCTGTGGTAATTTAAAAGATAAAATGAGTAAAGTAACAGATCCTATAGCAGATTATTTGACCCGCCTGAGGAATGCCATGACAGCAGGCCACAGGGTGGTTGAGATTCCCGGTTCCAATCTCAAAAAGGAGATTACTAAAGTATTGCATGACCAGGGATACATTCTGCAGTATAAGTTTGAGGAT
Organism: Flammeovirgaceae bacterium; assembly: GCA_024638265.1. Classification (GTDB taxonomy): domain Bacteria; phylum Bacteroidota; class Bacteroidia; order Cytophagales; family Cyclobacteriaceae; genus JAHEKQ01. The sequence continues at coordinate 40,736 of JAHEKQ010000010.1, read as the reverse complement.
GACAACAAGCAGGGTACGATAAAAATTGCTCTCAAGTATAACAGGGAGAATAATCAACCTGCCATCACTCATCTAGAAAGGGTGAGTAAGCCCGGACTGAGAAAATATTCAGGAGCTGATAGCATACCGAGAGTATTGAATGGTCTTGGAATTGCCATTATGTCGACTTCAAGGGGAGTTATGACCAACAAAATGGCACGACAGGAGAAAATTGGTGGTGAAGTATTGTGTTACGTTTATTAATGATTTGAGACGATGTCTAGAATAGGAAATAATCCCATATCGCTCCCAGAAGGTGTAACATACACTTTCGAAAAAAGCTCCGGGAAAGTAACGGTAAAGGGTCCCAAAGGGGAGTTACACGAGATGATCGGTACCGATTTCTCTATTGAAGAGAATGATGGTATGGTTTCCCTGGTGAGGCCTTCGGAATCGAAGAGGCACAAATCATTACACGGCTTATACCGATCGCTGATCAATAATATGGTCGTCGGAGTTAGTGAAGGATATAAGAAGGAGCTTGAACTCAGGGGTGTTGGATATAAAGCCAGCGTACAGGGCCAAAACCTGGAAATGAGTTTAGGTTATTCGCACAATATATTTTTGGCAGTACCCCCGGAAGTTAAGATTACCGCGGAAACTCCCAAAGGCCAGAGTCCAACAGTGACCCTGGAAAGTATAGATAAACAATTGATCGGCCAGGTAGCCGCGAAAATAAAATCACTCAGGAAGGTGGAACCTTACAAAGGTAAAGGTGTACGCTTCGTGGGAGAATATGTAAGGAAGAAAGCCGGAAAGCAGGCAGCTAAATAATTTGAAAGATGGCTAATACGAAGTTACAACGCAGAACAAAGATCAAACTTGGAATCAGGAGGAAGATCGCAGGAACTTCCGAGATTCCCAGAGTTTCTGTTTTCAGAAGCAATAAGGCTATCTACGCACAGATCATTGATGATAATGCGGGCCATACATTGGTTGCGGCTTCATCCGGAGATCTCAAAGAAGGTGGAAATGCTGTTTCGCATTCCAAGGAAGTAGGTCTTAAACTGGCGGAAAAAGCCAAGGCAGCCGGTATAGAAAAGGTAGTTTTTGATCGTTCCGGGTACAAGTACCACGGCAGGATCAAAGCATTGGCAGAAGGAGCTCGTGAAGGGGGCTTAAAATTTTAATCGATATGTCACAAAGCAACATAAAGAAAGTAAAAGCCAGCGAAATCGACCTCAAGGAAAGGGTTGTAGCCATTAAGCGTGTAGCGAAAGTGGTAAAAGGTGGTAGGCGATTCAGTTTTTCTGCCATTGTCGTAGTTGGAGATGGAGATGGAGTGGTAGGTTATGGTCTTGGTAAAGCCAACGAAGTTACTGATGCTATTACCAAGGGTATTGACGACGCAAAGAAAAACCTTGTGAAAGTGCCTATTATCAATGGTACCGTACCCCACGAGAACACGGGTAAATTCGGCGGAGGATATATTCTCCTTAAGCCGGCCGCACCCGGTACCGGTGTTATTGCCGGTGGTGCGATGAGGGCCGTTCTTGAAAGTGCTGGTATTCACAACGTTCTGGCAAAATCAAAGGGATCGTCTAATCCCCACAATGTGGTAAAGGCAACATTTGACGCCCTGACCGGAATGAGGGATCCCGTGACTGTCGCCCAGCAAAGAGGCGTATCGTTGAACAAAGTTTTTAATGGCTAGGAAAGATGGCTAAAGTAAAAGTAACACAGGTAAAAAGCACAATTAAAAGGCCGGCTAGGCAAAAGGCTACTATTAAAGCGCTTGGCCTGGGTAAGATCAATCGCTCTGTTGAGGTGGAACTTACACCCCAGGTGGAGGGAATGATCAACCGGGTTGGACATTTACTTGAAATAGAGAAACTGTAAGATGAAACTGAATACACTAAAACCGGCAAGCGGTTCTACCAGGAACAATAAGAGAGTTGGTCGAGGACAGGGCTCAGGAAGGGGAGGTACATCCACCAGGGGTCACAAAGGTGCTAAGTCACGTTCAGGGTATTCCAGGAAACTCGGATTCGAGGGTGGACAAATGCCTTTACAGCGTAGGGTACCCAAATTCGGTTTCAGAAACCCCAATCGAGTCGCTTATAAAGGGATCAATTTGTATACCCTTCAGAAACTCGTTGACGACCATAAGCTCAAGTCTGTTGATCCTGTAGTACTTGTGGAAAAAGGACTTGCCGACAAGAAAGATAAAATAAAGATTTTGGGTGGAGGTGAACTGAAGGCAAAGCTCGAAGTTACCGCCCATGGATTTACTGCTACTGCTCAGAAGGCTATTGAAGCTGCAGGTGGATCAGTGAAGACTGCATAAAATGAAGAAATTTTTTACCACCATAAAGAACATTTTTTCGATCGAGGATCTTCGGATAAGGATCCTGAACACTCTCGGATTGCTCGTTATTTTCCGATTGGGTTCTTTCGTGGTACTTCCCGGTATTGATCCGGTCATACTGGATCAGCTGGCAAGTAGCGCGACCGATGGTAAAAACATCTTCGATTTCATTAATACTTTCCTGGGGGGTGCCTTTAGCAGGGCATCAGTATTTGCCCTGGGTATCATGCCCTACATTTCTGCCTCGATTGTTGTTCAGCTGCTCACAGTGGCTGTTCCTTACTTTCAGAAGATGCAGAAAGAGGGCGAATCAGGAAGGAAGCGGATCAACCAGATCACCAGGGTTCTTACTATTGCGATTACCGCAGCCCAGGGATTCAGTTACGTGGTAGCAGCCATCCCGGCAGATGCCATTATTGAAGCCACGATGTTCTGGAGGCTTTCCAGTGTAGTAATACTCATTGCCGGTACCATGTTCTGTATGTGGATCGGTGAAAGGATTACAGATAAGGGAATCGGAAACGGAATTTCCATGCTGATCATGATCGGTATTATTTCACGATTCCCCGGATCCATCCTTGCGGAAGCTACTTTAAAGGGTCTTGACGGAGCACTCCAGTTCGTACTTGAGATCGTGGCACTCTTTTTCGTTGTGATGGGTGTTGTATTACTTACCCAGGCAGTGAGGAGAATCCCGATTCAATATGCCAAACAGGTAATTGGCAGTAAATTATACGGGGGTAAAAGAGATTTTCTTCCCCTCAAGGTGAATTCAGCAGGGGTAATGCCTATTATCTTTGCCCAGGCCCTGATGTTTATCCCAGGCCTGCTGGCCGGGTTGTGGAGCGACACAAGTGATGTGGCTTCCTATATTGGTGCCTCTTTTGCTGATCCCTATTCTTGGCAATACAACGTAGTATTTGGAATCCTGATCTTGCTGTTTACATTCTTCTACACGGCGATCACGGTTAATCCGAATGACATTGCTGATAATTTGAAAAGAAATGGTGGTTTTATCCCGGGCATAAAGCCGGGTAAGCCCACATCAGAATTTATAGATAGCGTACTTACCCGAGTTACTTTACCGGGTTCCATCTTCCTGGCAATTGTGGCAGTTTTGCCTGCGTTTGCCGTGCAAGCTGGGGTCAGCGCAAGCTTTGCCCAGTTTTATGGAGGAACATCCCTGCTTATTATGGTGGGTGTGATCCTCGATACTCTCCAACAGATAGAAAGTTATTTGTTGATGAGGCACTACGAAGGAATGATGAAATCAGGTAAGATAAAGGGTCGTTCTCAAATTGCTGCTGCATAGTCTTAAATGATCTATTATAAGACTAGGGAGGAAATTGAGCTCATCAAGGAAGGAGCTGATATCCTGGGAAGAGCCCATGGCGAAGTCGCCGGGATGGTTCGACCAGGTGTCAAAACCAAAGAGCTCGACAAGGTTGCGGATGAATTCATTTGCGATCATGGCGGTAAGCCCTCGTTTAAGGGTTACAACGGTTTCCCCTCCGCTTTGTGTATCTCGACCAACGAACAGGTGGTCCATGGATTCCCTTCGGATTATGAACTAAAACCGGGGGACATTGTTTCCATTGATTGCGGTGTTTTTTACAAGGGATATCACAGTGACTCTGCCTACACCTATCCGGTGGACGTAGAGGATCAGGCGGTGATGGATCTTTTAACACACACGGAAGAATCCCTGTACAAGGGAATTGAAGGTGCGAAGTTCGGAAACAGGATCGGCGATATATCCTATGCTATTCAACAACATGTTGAATCTTTCGGGTATACGATCGTGAGGGAACTTGTAGGTCATGGAGTAGGAAAAAACCTGCATGAAGGCCCAGAGGTTCCCAACTACGGTAAGAGGGGTAAGGGAGCGAAGTTGAAGGATGGAATGGTCATCGCGATTGAACCGATGATCAACCTGGGAAAGAGAAATATTGTACAGGAGGCGGATGGCTGGACTATAAGGACATCCGATAGGAAACCGTCAGCACATTTTGAGCATACGGTGGCGATATTTAAAGAAGGAACTGAAGTTTTGACGACACATAAATACATAAAACAGAAGTTCAAAGGATAATATGGCAAAGCAGAAGTCAATAGAACAAGATGGAACAATTACTGAGGCCCTCGGTAACGCGAATTTTCGTGTAGAACTCGAGAATGGCCATGAGGTAATTGCCCACATTTCAGGGAAGATGAGGATGAATTATATCAAGATCCTTCCCGGTGACAAAGTTAAGCTTGAAATGACGCCCTATGATTTGACTAAGGGCCGAATTGTTTATCGATATAAATAAAGGAACAATGAAAGTAAGAGCATCCATAAAGAAAAGAAGCGCGGATTGTAAGATCATCCGGAGGAAAGGTAAGCTCTATGTGATTAACAAGAAGAATCCACGGTTTAAACAAAGACAAGGATAATATTATGGCAAGGATTTCAGGAGTTGATATTCCCGATAAGAAAAGGGGAGAGATTGCACTGACCTATATCTACGGTATCGGTAAAAGCAGTGCCCAACAGATCTTAGACGCTGCTAAGGTGGACAGGAGCAAGAAGGTAGACGAATGGACCGATGAGGAGGCCAATGCTATCCGTAAAGTCATCAGTGAGAACTTTAAGGTCGAAGGTGTTCTTAAGTCTGAAGTACAGCTCAGTATCAAGCGTCTGCTTGATATCGGTTGCTACCGTGGACTTCGACACAGGAAGGGTCTTCCTGTAAGGGGACAAAAGACCAAAAACAATTCCCGTACAAGGAAGGGTAAGAGAAAAACTGTAGCAAATAAGAAGAAGGCTGTTAAGTAAGAGTTATGGCTCAGAAAAGAAAAGATAAAGCAAAAAAGAGAGTCGTCCTGGTAGAAGCTATTGGACAAGCACATATCCAGGCAACTTTCAATAATATCATTATTTCAATGACCAACACGGGAGGCCAGGTCATTTCGTGGGCATCTGCCGGTAAAATGGGATTCAAAGGTTCTAAGAAGAACACTCCCTATGCTGCACAGGTGGCTGCAAAAGATTGTGCTCAAAAGGCATATGATCTTGGCCTGCGTAAAGTGGAAGTCTTTGTAAAAGGCCCCGGCGCCGGTAGAGAGTCTGCTATCAGGACCATCCAGGGAGTGGGAATTGAGGTTACAACTATTAAGGATGTGACCCCGCTACCACACAACGGTTGCCGGCCTCCGAAAAGAAGAAGAGTATAAAAAGAGAAAAGAAGAAATATAATGGCAAGGTACAGAGGTCCTAAGTCGAAAGTTTCAAGGAAGTTTAACGAGCCCATATTCGGGCCTAGCAAGGCACTGCAGAAGAAAGCCTACCCTCCTGGTCAGCATGGCCGGGGAAGGAGAAGGAAGCAGTCTGAATATGCTATCCAGCTGGCTGAGAAACAAAAGGCAAAATATATATACGGTGTCCTGGAGCGTCAATTCTCCAACCTTTTTGACAAAGCTTCCAGTAAGGGAGGCGTTACCGGTGAGGTATTGCTTCAATTGCTCGAGGCTCGACTGGACAACACGGTTTTCAGGCTGGGAATTGCCCCTACCCGAAGAGCAGCGAGACAACTTGTTTCACATAAACATATCACTGTAAACGGTGAAGTTGTCAATATTCCTTCCTTTTCACTGCGAGTAGGTGACGTTATCGGTGTAAGGGAAAGATCTAAATCACTGGAAGCGATCACAGAGAGTCTTGCCGTATACAGCAACAGGAAGTATCCCTGGTTGGAATGGGAATCTTCTGATATGACCGGAAAGGTGATATCAGTTCCTGAAAGGGACCTGATTCCTGAGAACATCAACGAACAGTTGATTGTCGAATTGTATTCCAAGTAATAGTTAATAAGATTTTTGACGACCAAGGTCAACATTTAAAAGATAGATTTATGTCAATACTTGCATTTCAAATGCCCGACAAAGTGGCAATGGAAAAAGCCGATGATTTCAGAGGCCTCTTTACATTTAAACCACTGGAAAAAGGATATGGAGTTACCATCGGGAATGCTCTGAGAAGAATTCTGCTCTCCTCGTTGGAGGGGTATGCGATCACAGGGGTAAAGATCCCGAGCATATTGCACGAGTTCTCCACCATAGAGGGAGTAGTACAGGATGTTTCAGAAATCATTCTGAACTTCAAACAAGTGAGGTTCAAGAAAATTGGTGAATCATTTGATAACAAGATTACGGTTACTGTTAAGAAGCAGAAGCAACTGACAGCCGGTGATCTCGCTAAATTCACTACTGCTTTTGAAATCCTGAATCCTGATCATGTGATATGTGATCTCGACGATTCTGTGGATCTGGAAATAGAACTTACTATTGAAAAGGGTAGGGGTTATGTTCCGGCAGAAGAAAACAAGCCAGCCGAACAAGTTTTCGGATCTATTCCCATCGATGCCATCTTCACACCGATCAAGAATGTGAAGTACAGCGTAGAGAATACAAGGGTTGAACAGAAAACAGACTACGAACAGCTAATCCTGGATATAGAAACGGACGGATCGATTCATCCTGAAAAGGCTCTTGAAGAAGCCGCTCATATCCTTATTCAGCACTTCATGCTGTTCAGTGACAAGAGCATTGAACTGGAGACGGAGAGAGCCGGTGAAGTTGAGCAGGTGGATGAAGAGATGCTTCATATGAGGAAACTCCTCAAAACCCCCCTCAACGATCTCGATCTTTCTGTAAGAGCATACAATTGCCTCAAGGCTGCTGATGTAAAATCATTGGGTGACCTCGTTAAGCTCGAAATTTCCGATATGATGAAATTCAGGAATTTCGGTAAGAAGTCGCTCGCTGAACTTGAGCAGTTGGTACAGGAAAAAGGTCTGACCTTCGGAATGGACCTTTCACGATATAAACTGGAAGAAGAGTAAAACGATGAGACACGGTAAGAAATTTAATCACCTGAGCAGAACGGCTTCTCACCGTAACGCAATGTTGTCCAATATGGCGAGTTCGCTCATCGAACATAAGCGTATCACGACAACCGTTGCGAAGGCGAAAGCATTGCGCAAGTATGTCGAGCCGATCCTGACAAAGGCAAAGGATAATACCACCCATTCGCGAAGAGTGGTTTTCGGATACCTGCAGAACAAGTATGCCGTACAGACCCTGTTCGACGAAGTGGCGAGCAAAATTGCTGACAGGCCCGGTGGATATACCCGGATTATCAAGATGGGAACCCGTCTTGGTGATAACGCGGAGATGGCAATGATCGAATTGGTGGATTATAACGAACTTCTGCTGCAGGAAGACAAGCCCGCTAAGGCCAAGACAAGGCGAAGCCGTAGAGGGGGTGGTGCGAAGAAGACGGAAACTACACCCAAGGCAGAGGTAGAATCAGCTGAGGTTACCGAACAAGTGGCGGAATCCGACGAGTCAGTGGAGGTACAGGAACCCGCAGCGGAAATAGAAGAATCTGTTGAAGTAGAATCTGTTGAGGAAGCTACCCAGGAGGTGGCGGAGCCCGAAGCGGACGTTACCGAGGAAGAAGCTACTGCTGAAACTGCCGAAGATGTGGTGGAAGAGCCAAAAGAAGAGGTAGCCGCTGAAGTTGAAACTGAAACTTCCGAAGAGGTAGCGGAAGAACCAAAGGCTGAAGCCAGTGAAGAACCCAAAGCCGAGGAAGAAAAGCCCGAAGAAAAATCGGATAACGAGGATGAGGAAAAGAAAGACTGACCTTATTCACTAAAAAATCTAAAGGGATTGGAGATGCTTCAATCCCTTTTTTTATTTTTGCGGGAACCTAACCACTACACATGGATACACCTCAGAAAGAAGACGCCTACCTGCTGCTGGAGGATGGCCTTTTAATCAAGGGACAATCGATCGGTTCAAAGGGTACCTCCGGTGGAGAAATCTGTTTCAATACCGGGATGACAGGCTACCAGGAGATCTATACCGACCCCTCATACTATGGCCAGATCATTGTGAATACCACCGCCCACATCGGGAACTACGGTGCACTCGATGCAGAACAGGAATCGGAGGGCGCAAAGATCAGTGGTATTGTTGTCAACGAATACTCCTACCTGCACAGCAGGAAAACAGCCAGTGAAGGGTTGCAAGACTACCTGGAACGGAATAACATCGTCGGGATTACCGGCGTAGATACCCGGGAAATCGTCAGGCACATAAGGGACAAGGGTGCAATGAACGCTATAATTTCCTCGGACCTCGATCCTGATAAACTCAAGAAAAAACTGAAGGAAGTGCCCTCCATGGCCGGACTTGAATTGAGTTCGGTGGTTTGTACGGATAAACCCTATACGGAGGGTTCAGAAGATGCATCCATCAGAATAGCGGTGCTCGATCTAGGAATTAAGAAAAGCATACTTTCAAATCTCACCGAAAGGGGCTGCTACTGCAAGGTATTTCCTGCCAAAACACCCTTCAAGGAGATTATGGAATTTAAACCGGACGGATTCTTCATTTCCAATGGCCCTGGGGATCCCGCCGCCATGGACTATGCGGTGGAAACTGCCCGGCAAATGCTGGAATCTGATTTACCAATTTTTGGAATATGCCTAGGTCACCAGATTCTTGCACGCGCCTGTGACATTGGTACATACAAAATGCATCACGGACACCGAGGACTCAACCATCCGATTAAAAACCTTGAGACAGGTTTATGCGAAGTAACTTCGCAGAATCATGGATTTGTGGTCGACGAGAAAGATGTTGAAAAGTCAGATGCAGTGGAGTGTACCCACTTGCACCTGAACGACAATACCGTTGCGGGGATACGCATCAAGGGAAAGAATGCATTTTCCGTCCAGTACCATCCCGAAGCGAGCCCGGGACCACATGATTCACGATATCTATTCAATAACTTTATAGAAAATATTAAGAAATGAGTATAATTCAGCAAATACATGCAAGACAGATCCTCGATTCACGGGGTAACCCTACCGTTGAGGTTGATGTGGTTACGGAAACCGGCAGCTTCGGAAGGGCAGCAGTTCCTTCAGGAGCTTCCACAGGAACCCATGAAGCGGTCGAGTTGCGCGATGGCGACAACAAGGTCTATATGGGTAAGGGAGTTCTGCAGGCAGTGACCAATGTGAATACGAGTATTGCGGAGGAGCTGGTTGGGTTTTCTGTTTTCGAACAGAACCTGATAGACAAAATCATGCTGGAGTTGGATGGTACCCCCAACAAGGGGAAACTGGGGGCCAATGCAATTCTCGGTACTTCTCTAGCGGTGGCGAAAGCCGCTGCTGCTGAATCGGGACAATCCCTTTTCAGATATATCGGTGGAGTTAATGCCAACACTCTTCCCGTTCCCATGATGAATATCCTCAATGGGGGTAGCCATGCCGATAATGCCATAGACTTCCAGGAGTTCATGGTCATGCCAGTTGGAGCAGATACATTCTCAGAGTCACTGAGGATGGGAACGGAGATATTCCATCACCTGAAAAAAGTTCTGAGCTCCAAGGGTCTCTCTACCAATGTCGGCGACGAAGGTGGATTTGCACCGAACATAGAGTCCAATGAAGCGGCCATTGAAGTGGTATTGACTGCCATTGAAAAAGCGGGGTATAAAGCGGGTGACGATGTTTTCATTGCTATGGATGCTGCATCCTCAGAATTCTACAACCGGGAAACAGGGATGTACGAGTTTGCCTCCACCGGTAAGAAGCTCAGCTCGGAAGAAATGGTCGATTACTGGACAGAATGGGCGAATAAATACCCTATTATATCCATTGAGGATGGTATGGACGAGGATGACTGGGATGGTTGGAAAGGCCAAACAGCCAGTATAGGAGATAAGGTCCAGTTAGTGGGTGATGATCTGTTTGTGACCAATGTAGAACGACTCCAGAACGGGATTGATAACAACATTGGAAATTCCATCCTGATCAAGGTAAACCAGATCGGTTCACTTACGGAAACGATCGATGCTGTGAACCTGGCCAGGAAGAATTCCTATACCAGTGTTATGAGTCACAGATCGGGAGAAACTGAGGATAATACCATTGCCGACCTGGCCGTCGCATTGAATACGGGACAGATCAAAACCGGGTCAGCCAGCCGTTCAGACAGGATGGCGAAGTACAACCAGTTGTTAAGAATTGAAGAGGAATTGGGAGAAACGGCCTATTTCCCCGGCAGGGATATGAGAAAGTAGATTTTACTTTACGACCGTAATTCCGTATTTTGAATAAACTTTTTTAATGATGAAAATCAGATTACCGAGGTTCGTCAGGAATTTTTACTTCCTTTCCGGCGCTTTTTTCCTCATCTGGATGCTCTTTATTGACTCCAATGACATCCTTTCCCAGCTCAAACTGAAGCAAAAGGTGAATGATCTGGAGGCCCGAAAAGAGTATTACCAGGAAAATATCCAGCTGATCAACCAGCAATATGAAGAGAGGCTTACTGATCGCGAGCTGATGGAAAAGTTTGCACGCGAAAAATATTTTATGAAAAAGGATACTGAGGATTTGTTCATCGTCGTTGAAGAACAATGAGGGTCCTTTTACTGGTTCTGCTTCTTGCTTCCGGAATTGCTGCTCATTCCCAGGTTCAGGGTATTTCAAAGAAATCGCCCCTGATGCAGAGATTCTATTTCGGTGGGGGACTGGATCTTGCCTTTGATCAGAATGTCGCCATTGTTGGGGGTTCACCCATTCTGGGATTTATGGTTACCCGGTCGACTTCCATTGGTACCGGTGTCACCTACCAGTATATACAGAACAGGATCACGGGTGTATCAGGAAACATATTTGGTTATCGCATTTTTGTCAGGCAGAACCTTATCGCCCAGTTTTTTGCTTATGCGGAGTATGAAAAATTGGGTTATAAATCAGAGTTCGATAATAGTCGTTTCTGGTTTGTTCCCGAATACCGTGCCGGTGGCGGATTTTTCCAATCCCTATCAGAACGCGCCGGTTTCCAGGCGATGATCCTTTATACGGTATCCAATTCACGCGAGACCAATAACGTGGGAAACCCCTGGACCTATAGGGCGGGGTTTGTGTACAGTCCTTTTTGAGCGATTAGAGCGGCTTGATACCGAGTTCCTTTGCTAAGTCACCCAAATCATTCAAGACCTTGTCATTGACCGGAATGCCATTTTTCATGCGGTCTTTTTCTGCTTCCCTTTCAGGGTCTCCCGGGATCAATACCTTTTCGTAACCGGGTGCCGGTATCGAATCGCGGAATCTCCGGATCCAGTGATCCATATGCCCTTTAAAATCGTCAGAGGGCCGAAAGGCATCCACCCTCAAAGCCCCTACAAAATGACCCAGGCCTTCACCCACCGGGTCTTCCGAGAGGGGTAAAAAGCTGACAAAAGGGGGTGCCCAAGGTCCGTAGTTGGCACCTGATAACACGGCACTGAATATATCCACTATGCCTCCCAGACAATATCCTTTATGACTCCCATGTTCATAATCACTTCCAAGGGGTAAGAGTGCTCCTCCTTCTTTTAGTTCGTGGGGATCTTCAGAACTATTACCTTCTTTATCCTGTATCCAGCCCACAGGGGCTTTTTTTCCCTTTCGCTGAAGGATCTCGAGCTTCCCGTTGGCAGCCGTTGTAGTGGCAAAGTCTGCAATGAACGGGGTTTCACTCCCTGAAGGAATAGCTACGGAAATAGGATTGGTGCCGAGCAGCCTTTCACTGGAGAAAGTGGGGGCTACCAGTGGACTGGCGTTTGTCATCGACATGCCTATCATGTCCCTTTTCAAAGCCAACTCTGTATGATAGGAGGCAATACCAAAATGATTTGAATTTCGGATTGCCACCCACCCGGTTCCGGCAGTTTCCGCCTTTTTCATGGCAATTTCCATGGCAAAAGGAGTTACCACGAGGCCCAAACCCGCATCCCCGTCTATAGTCGCTGTACTGGGGGTTTCGTGTACGATTTTTATGTTGGGAGTAGGATTGATCCTCCCTGCCTTCCACAACCTCGTATATCCCGAAAGACGTGCCACACCATGGGAATCAATGCCCCTGAGATCGGACTTCGTAAGTACATCGGAGGCAAGCCTTGTATCATCTTCATTGCAACCCATCTTAAGGAAGACAGATTGGCAAAATTCCATCAGATTTTTGTACGGTACCATTTAGCTGCAAAGGTATCAAAAATATTATCCGTTGAAATGGGGATAGGTAGTTCAGATAGCATCCAAGTAGTATATTTAAGAAAAAAAGGAAAGGTGTCTGACAACTCGAATCATAAGAAATTCAAAAAATTAGAGGAGAAGAATCAAAAAGCCCTTGAAGGGGGAGGTGAGGAACGGATCAAAAAGCAGCATGCCAAGGGAAAGCTCACGGCCCGGGAAAGGATAAATCTGCTGCTGGATGAAGGGAGTTTTGAAGAGATGGGGAAATTTGTGGATCACAGGAGCACAATGTTTGGGCTTGATAAGGAACATTACCTGGGAGATGGAGTAATTACAGGATACGGAAAGATTAGCGACAGGCCTGTCTATGTCTTCAGCCAGGATTTTACGGTGTTCGGGGGCTCACTTTCAGAGGCACATGCGGAGAAGATCGTCAAGATCATGGATCTCGCCATGAAAAACGGAGTCCCTTTGATAGGGTTGAATGATTCGGGGGGTGCCAGGATCCAGGAGGGAGTGGTTAGCCTTGCGGGTTATGCAGATATATTCTTTAGAAATACGCGGGCGTCGGGTGTGATTCCCCAGATCTCGGCGATTATGGGACCCTGTGCAGGGGGGGCTGTTTATTCGCCGGCTATTACGGATTATATATTCATGGTAGATCAGAGCTCCTATATGTTTGTCACGGGTCCAAATGTCGTTAAGACTGTAACCCACGAGGATGTTACCCATGAAGATCTCGGTGGGGCCTCTACTCATGCGAGCAAAAGCGGGGTCACCCACTTCATAAGTGATAATGAGGTACAGTGCATACGGGATATCCAGAAATTACTTTCCTACATTCCTCAAAACTGCGAGGATGATCCGCCGAGATTTCCCAATCCGGGGCAGAAGGATACATCCTTCCTCGATGAATTGATCCCCGAGAACCCGAACCAACCCTATGATATGAGGGAGGTGATCAAAGGTTTGGTGGATGACAGGAGTTTCTTTGAGGTTCATAAGAATTACGCAGAAAACATTGTAGTAGGATTCTCCCGAATTGGTGGAAGATCGGTTGGAATTGTAGGAAATCAACCCTCTGTTCTTGCAGGGGTACTGAATATAGAGGCCAGTAGAAAAGGCGCCCGCTTTGTCAGGTTCTGTGATTCGTTCAATATTCCTCTTCTTGTCCTTGTTGACGTACCTGGATTCCTGCCGGGGACTGACCAGGAGTGGAACGGGATCATTACCAACGGGGCCAAGCTGCTCTATGCATTCAGTGAAGCAACCGTACCTCGTGTAACAGTAATTACCCGAAAGGCCTATGGAGGTGCTTATGATGTAATGAATTCGAAGCACATCGGGGCAGACCTGAATTATGCCTGGCCACATGCCGAGATTGCGGTAATGGGAGCCAAGGGAGCTTCAGAGATCATTTTCAAGCGTGAAATAGCGAGTGCGAAGGATCCGGAAAAGAAACTTCAGGAGAAGATTGATGAGTATACCGAGAAGTTTGCCAATCCATACCGGGCAGCTGAAAGAGGTTATATTGATGAAGTCCTCATGCCCTCTGATACTCGGGAGAAATTAATCCGGGCATTTGAAATGCTGGAAAACAAAGTTGAAAATCTGCCGAAAAAGAAACACGGCAACATACCACTGTAATATGGATAAAAAGAGTAAAGATTTCCTGTACGATTATTTGAATAACGCTTCACCTACGGGTTTTGAGTCTTCCGGCCAGAAGATCTGGATGAAATATGTAAAACCCTATGTGGATACATTTATTACCGATACATACGGGACTGCCGTGGGGGTAATAAACCCCAAAGCAAAATACAAAGTAGTTATTGAGGCACATGCGGATGAGATATCCTGGTTTGTCAATTATATCACCGACGATGGCTATATCTATGTGAGGAGAAATGGCGGTAGTGACCACCAGATCGCACCCAGTATGAGGGTTAATCTCCATACTAAAAAAGGGATTGTAAACGGGGTATTTGGTTGGCCGGCCATTCACGTACGACTTTCGGATAAGGAAGAACCCCCGTCACTTAAGAATATATTTATTGACGTGGGTTGTAACAATAAGGAGGAGGTCGAGAAACTGGGCGTTCATGTGGGCACGGTGATCACCTTCGTAGATCAACTGACGGAAATGAATAAGGATTTCCTGGTGGGCCGGGCATTAGACAACAGGATTGGCGGATTTATGATTGCCGAAGTAGCCCGGCGACTGCGCCAAAAGAAATTTAAGCCTGATTTCGGCCTCTATGTGGTGAATTCCGTACAGGAGGAGATAGGACTCCGTGGAGCCCAGATGATCGCTCATAATATCAAACCAAACCTCGCGATCGTAACGGATGTAACGCATGATACTTGCAGCCCGATGTACGACAAAAAGCAGAATGGTATGGTAAAAACGGGCTCAGGGCCTGCACTCACTACCGGACCAGCGGTACACAATAATGTGCTGGACATGATCATTGATACGGCCGAAAAGAAGAAAATTCCTTTCCAACGCGTAGCGGCTACACGGGCAACTGGAACTGATACTGACGCCTTTGCCTATTCCAATGCAGGAGTGGCTTCGGCGTTAATTTCCCTACCGCTCAAGTACATGCATACGACTGTGGAAACGGCTCATAAGGATGATATCGAGAATGTGATTAAGCTGATGATGGAGTTTATCATGCAGCTGCCGGATAAACATGACTTTAGCTACCTGAAGGCTTAGAAAGCCTGTTGAAGTCGTCCCAGAAATGCGGGTATGACTTGGCGACCACGCC
This sequence comes from Flammeovirgaceae bacterium, assembly GCA_024638265.1. GTDB lineage: Bacteria > Bacteroidota > Bacteroidia > Cytophagales > Cyclobacteriaceae > JAHEKQ01. Next base: position 25,530 of record JAHEKQ010000010.1, on the reverse strand, counting down.
TGGGTCAAGGATTTCGAGGCTTCTTATGAATGATAAGGGTGCAAACGCCATCGCCATGCGGTGGTCTTCATAGGTTTCAATATGGACTGGAGTATCTCCTGACTGGATATTGCCTGAAATAATCCAGGAATTAGTAGATTCAAGGAACTTGACGGCCAATTTTGATAGTTCCCTTTGCATGGCAGAAATTCGGTCGGTTTCTTTTATACGCAGGCTTTCCAACCCCGTCATTCTACAGGTGATTCCTTTCGCTGCACAATAGGTAGCCACGGTCTGGGCAAGGTCAGGACAATGAATAAAGTCATAGTTGAATTCACTTGCTCCATCAGAAGGGGAGAGGCGGATTCCCCCAGTAGTGAATTGGGTTTTAACCCCGATTGTTTCCATGATTTCGGCAATTATACTATCACCCTGGAGCGAGGGCCTTCTCAAGCCCGGGATGGTCACGGGAATACCGGTGATACCCGTGAAGCTGTACCAGTAACTGGCTGCAGACCAATCGGGCTCGATTTCAAAAGATTCCGGAGCATTGTATCCCCCGGGTTGGATGGATATTACATTATCACGGATATGGATTCCGGCACCAAAATCCTTCATCAGCTCCAGGGTCATTTCGATATAGGGCATTGAGCCGATTTTCCCTGTCAGGTGAATTTCCACACCCTCAGGCAGCACAGGTCCAATCATCATAACCGCGCTGATGTATTGGCTGCTTACATCTCCCCTGATTTTTATTTGGTGATGTCCCGAATACTTGAAAGCACCAATTTCAAGTGGTGGGTATCCGGGTTTTCCCAGGTAATTGATTGATGCACCCAATTCGGTAAGTGCGTCAACCAGAATGCCCACCGGGCGTTGTTTCATACGTTCGGTTCCGGTGATGATCTTTTTATCATTTTTAATGGCATTATAAGCGGTCAGAAACCTGAATGTGGTCCCTGCATCCCTGACATCGATCTCTTTTTCCTCTTTCCCGATCATTTCCCGCATGAGTACAGAGTCCCTGGCGTTGGAAGGATTAAGGATCTTCGTGCTCCCCCCGGCAAGGGCACTGATAACTTCTACACGATTGTTTATGCTCTTGGACGCAGGCAATGTTACCTTCGATTCTCTGTCAATCGGTATTCGATCCAATAAAATTTTTCCCTTACTCATAAATTTTTATCCGGTAAAATCGAACAGAATAATCACATATTTCGTTAAACATGGTACGATTTATGCTTTAAAGAAATAAACATCAAGCAAATGAAAACGAAAAATTTACTCCTGGGTCTCGGAATTGCGGCTGGAGCCTTTGTCACTGTTGCTGCTTTGCGTAGAAATAACGCTAAAGTCAGGGAATATGTAGCCAAGGGTATCAAAAGGGTAACTCCTAAGAAGTCTGTTAAGAAAGAGAAAGAAGACTTCTACGTTTAAAGATTATTATAGTAGTCTAAGGACTGTGATACCAGCTCCTCCGTTATAGCCACATCATATTGTGCATTGCCCAATCCTTTGAGCAGTGCAAAAAGGATTTTATTGTCCCTGTTTTTCTTATCCATTCTCATCAATTTGATTATTTCTTCCTGATTAAGTTCTCCTGAATTTACCTTGCCATACAGGGACAGCAAGTATTCCACAATCTCGTCTCTTACTTCTGTTTCCAATGAAAGTACCTTTGAGGACAACCATAACTCCATAATCATTCCAGCAGCTATCGCTTCCCCGTGAAGCAAAGTGTGTTCGCCCCCGAGAAAATGACTCTCGACCCCGTGGCCAATAGTATGACCGAAATTTAGGACCTTTCGGAGTCCGGCTTCCTTGTAGTCTGAGGCAACTATATCACTCTTTACTTTAATACTCTTCTTGATCAGGTCATCCCAGGATGTGTTCCAGTTAAATTGCCTGATTTCATTCCAATGGTCGGTACCGTTTAGTAGCGAATGTTTGATAACTTCTGCAAATCCACTTTTAAGCTCTCTTTCCGGAAGGGTTTTGAGATATTTTGTATCGATAAATACTTTTTCTGGTTTGTTGAAGAGCCCGATGTGGTTTTTATAGCCCATAAAATCCACCCCGAGTTTGCCCCCTATACTGGCATCCACCTGCGCGAGCAGGGTCGTGGGGATATTGATAAAATCCATTCCACGCTTAAAGGTACTTGCGCAGAAGCCCCCCATATCACTAATCACCCCTCCACCGAGATTGATCATTAAATCATTTCTGCTAAATTCTCCACGGGTCAACCGCTCCCAGATTTGCTGACAGCTATCAAGATTTTTATTGACCTCCCCGTGAGATACTTCTATATGTGTAAAGTCACCAAGGGTGTGCTGAATAAGCGGCAGGCAGTGTTTTGAGGTATTATCATCTACAAGGATGGCAATTTTTCCATAGGCCCTGTCATCCAATGTATTTTTAAGGAGTACCGATGAATCACCAAACTCGACCGAGTCCATTAACTTTCTTTTTCCAGCATGGATTCCTGCTGCTTGATCGATTCATCATGGATAGCTTCCATGATCTTATACATAAATTCCTCACTGAGGTCTTTCTCCTTACCCATGTTTACACGCGAAGAGGTGACATCATGCCATCGATCTCCCTGGAATACCGCCAGGTTGTTTTTTCTCTTGTATTCACCAATGGCCTTGATATACCCAAACCGTTCAGCAAGCACATCAATCATGGCCTTATCCATCTGATCCACCTTTTCCCTCAGTTTCACGAGGTCGGATTTTAATTCCGGAGAAGAATCAATACTATCCCTGATAATCAAACGCTTTATCATATCATTATAGGTTAATGGTGTAATCTGTTGTTTGGAGTCACTCCATGCATTGTCGGGGTCATGATGAACCTCTAGCATCAGTCCATCAAGACCAAAGTTCAAAGCCTTCTGGGAGACCTCTTCTATGGTATCCCTTGATCCGCATATATGGCTGGGATCACAAATGATGGCCAATCCGGGGATCATTTCTTTAAGTTTCAACGGAAGGCTCCACTCGGGGGCATTTCTGAATTCTGTGACATAGCGGTTGGAAAAGCCCCTGTGGACGGCTGCTATTCTACTTATTCCTGACTGGTAGAGGCGTTCGATAGCGCCGAGCCATAATTGTAAGTCCGGGTTAATCGGATTTTTTACCATAACAGGTATATCTACCCCCTTCAAAGCATCGCATACTTCCTGTACCGAAAAAGGGTTAACAGTAGTCCTGGCACCTATCCAGAGAACATCAATTTCAGCTTTCAAGGCATTTTCCACGTGCTTTGCATTGGCAACTTCCACTGTTGTCGGAACCCCTAGTATTTCCTTGGCGATCTTAAGCCATTCCAGTGCATCGCCCCCTATACCTTCAAAGTTTCCCGGCCTGGTACGCGGTTTCCAGATACCTGCCCTGAAAAGATCAATTTGGGAGCCCCTGAGCCCTTTGGCGATCGCTTCGATCTGTTCAGGACTTTCCGCACTGCAAGGTCCTGCAATCATTAAGGGTCGCTGGAAATTGAATCCCCAATTTTCAATGCTCGTTATTTCCATTTCTGCCATCGTTCAAACAAAAAAGCCTGATTCAAAATCGGAATCAGGCTTTCTCTTTAAGTTTTTTTCGTTTACACGAAGCTCTGTTCCGAAATATTACTTTCGTAGTAGAAGTAAAAAAAGTAAGAAAATCTTCTGTCTTCGTTATTCATGAATCACAAATATATCCAGCCCTGTAACAATTAAAAACACAAACAGATAAATTTTGGTTAGGTGAAAAATTGAATATGCTGAGATTCGGGACCTATCATTTATATTTGCAGCACATGAATGAGGGGTATGAACAACAATAAACCGGATTTTAATAATCTCGAAATAGCGTTTTCCTCTAAATCTGATCGAGATCTCAAGAGGGCCAACAGAATTTTTACACTGATTGGTAATCCCACCCTTTCAAAGTTGGGAACCAGCCTCGCAAAATTGGGCCTGGCTTTGCGCCTACCTATTACCGGGATTATCAGAAAAACTACCTTTAACCATTTTTGTGGAGGGATCAGTATCGAAGATTGCCATGGAACGATCGAAGAACTCAATAAGTTTGGCATAGGGACAATCCTCGATTACTCAGTGGAAGGGGGTGAAACCGAAGAGGGCTTTGAAGCCGCTAAGGAAGAAATTCTCCATGTAATCAATGTGGCTGCTAATTCAGAGGCAATCCCTTTCAGTGTGTTCAAGATGACAGGTATGGCCTCTACAGCCCTTCTGGAAAAGGTCGGTTCCGGAAAGGAGCTTACAAATGACGAATCCCTTGCCTTTGAAAGGATAAAATCCAGGGTGGAGGAGGTGTGCCAGGCAGCTTATGATGTAGGTTTGCCGATAATGATTGACGCAGAAGAAACCTGGATCCAGGGACCCATAGATAACATATGCCTGGAGATGATGAAAAAGTACAACAGGCAGAAAAGCATTGTTTACAATACCTATCAGATGTACACGGTAGATTCGCTGGATCGCTTGAAGGCGCATCATGCGGATTTAAGGGAAATCGGAATCAAAATGGGAGCAAAGCTTGTCCGGGGTGCTTATATGGAGAAGGAAAGGGACCGTGCTGAGGAAATGGGTTATCCCAGCCCGATCCATCCAAACAAAAAATCTACAGACGAGTGTTTTGACGCCGGTATCATGTATTGTGCGGAGAATTATCAGGATATCTCAGTCATGTGCGGATCTCATAATGAACAGAGCAACCTTCTTCTCACCGATCTGATGCGTGAAATGAATTTTGAGCCCTCTAATGACCACTTCTGGTTTGCCCAGCTATATGGAATGAGCGATAATATTTCGTTTAACCTTGCAAAGGAAGGCTTCAATGTGACAAAATACGTGCCCTATGGCCCTGTACGAGCAGTGATGCCCTATTTATTCCGGCGGGCTGCGGAAAATACCAGCGTGGAAGGGCAGAGTAGCAGGGAACTTCAAATGATCAGGAAGGAACTCAACCGAAGGAAAGAAAGCTGAATTCTTATTGCTCCAGGATGACAAATTCTACCCGCCGGTTAGCTTCACGTCCTTCGGCGGTCGTATTGTCGGCTATGGGATTGGATTCGCCAAACCCGACTGATTTGATCCGGCTTCTCCTGATACCGTTTTCTACGAGATAAGTACGCACTGAAAGCGCCCTGTCTTCCGACAAGCTCTTATTATAATCCTCATTTCCAATGGTGCAGGTATGCCCATCCAGCTCGATCTTCACGTCAGGGTTCTCTTCCATGAATTCCCGGATCAACTCCAACTGGGGAATAGACTCCGGCCTGAGTGTAGCCTTGTCGAAATCAAAGTAAATGTTATCAAGCGGGATTCGCTGCCCAATACGCACCGGCTCAAGGAATATATCCATTTCAATGGTATCGGGTTCGTATATGGCAGACAGGTCAACAGTATCGTGTTCAAGGGTGATATAACCTTCGGCATTGGCATATAACTCATATGCCAAACCAATAGGAAGGCGGACTCTGTATTTACCGGTTTCTTTTTCACTGTATTGCCTGTCGATGATCACACGCTGTTCGGGACTCCTGAAGGTAATACGCGCATCCCCAACCGGTTCACCGGTTTTCTTGTTAAGCACTCTGCCTTGAAGTGCAATAACGGGATCGGGGAGTTGGAACAGGGGCAGAAGTAGCCGGTAAATGTCTGCATCGTCACCGGTACCGCGGGTAAAGTAGGCGTATTTGTTATCGCTTTCACTCAGGAAGAAAAACATTTCGTCATCATCGGAATTTACTGCGGTTCCCAGGTTTTCAGGCACCGTCCAGTTCGTCCAGGTGTCGTCGAGTCTTCGGGTAACGAAAACATCATTTTTGCCATAACCAAGATGTCCTTTAGAAGAGAAATACAAGGTCTTACCATCAAGGGCAAGAAAGGGTGCACTCTCCTCTTCTCCGGAGTTAACAACTTCCCCCAGGTTGAGGGGTACAGACCAGTTGCCCTCTTTACCGATAAAGCTCACATATAGATCCCTGTCACCATGAGTATCTTCCCGGTGTACGGCCATGAGTAAAGTCTTTCCATCAGCCCCCAGGTAGAAATTGGCGTGCTGAGAAAAATTTTGATAGCCCATTATGTTAATATTTTCAGGAGAGGTAAATCCTCCATCAGTTTTTACTGTCATTGATACCCCATCAATCATTTTACCATTGGGGAGATACTTGTTTCCCAGCAAAAGTTGGTAGGTATATCCGGCAGGGGTGATCGATGCAATAAAGTTAGGCCCTTCGTTATTCAATACAGGGCCTGCGTTGTAAGCCTCCCCCCATTGCCCGGTGATCGGATCCCTTTGCGAGATCCATATATCTTCTAGGTCATCTTCCCCTCCAATGTTAAGCGGGTGATTGATCCTGCTGAAAAACATAGTGTTACCATCGGGGGAGAGGAGGGGTTTCAGGTCTTTATATGGACTGTTAATGGTACTATCCATTTTTTCCGGGGCCACGGCTGTGTGAATCCCTTCAGCAATCTTTGCAAATATTTCCACAGGTTCCCAGGAACCAGATATCCCGATGGCATCGATCCCACTTTTGCCCGGAACCTTTGATCCGTCAATGACTACCTTTATCGCATTGATGGGTTTTTCTGTTTGATCAATGAATATCAGCAGTAATCGGCCCGAAATCGGTAGTATCTTGGGTTCAAAGGACTGAATGTGAATTTCTTCCCCATCTGTCGCATAGAGATAAATATCTGAAATGGCCGTTGGGTTGAAAACTTCTGAAATGGCAATCTGCTTTACCTTGACGGGGTTCTTGAATCCCACTTTGATCCATTCTTCGTCGTCGTCTCTTTTGGGTTGCCAAACCTTGGAAGTTCCTTCATTGCCCGGAAGCACATTGGGCTTACCCAATGCCATTACTGCCTTGTAAGCATTGGGAAAAAGCCTGAGGGAATGATGCCCAATCCTGTTCTCAGAAGACACTTCCAGGACGGTATCTGCCCAGTATACATCCTGTGCGGGAAGTATCAGCGAAATAGACAGCAACAGTATGGTGAATAAGCCCTTCATTATTTAATACCTTGATTTAGGAGGTGCATGTGACGTGATCCTGAAACCCAGGAATAATTCGTAAGTACTCGCTCCACGGCTCTGATACCTGAAATTGCTGGTATTCATGTCATAACTGAATGACAATTTGAATTTGGTGGTCTCAAATTCTGCCAGTAAAATTGCCGCATCCTTTACCCGGTACCAGCCACCAACACGGAAAATGGATTCGGCGAATGTGTCCGAGTTCATGGAAAAAAATCTGTAGGATATGTATGATCCGAAATTTCCCTGTGTTGTCTTATTCTGCATCGCAACCAAGGTATTGATGGAGGCAGTCCAATGGTGTGCAATTTTGAATAAGATCCCACCATGATACTTATAGAGAAGGGGCAGCCGGTTTTTTTCAAAGTCCAGTAATGACTCATTGGGATTGTTCATATGGGCCGCCGAAATCCCAGAGTTAATGGATAGTATTACCCTGTCTTGATTCGGGAGCGGATTGTACCACCAGAATATGCCACTTCCAACATCCATAAAAGCCCGGTTCTGGAATTCAAGGACTTCTGAGGGTGCGATATTTGCATTAAAACCCACATATGGGTCATACTGATTTCCCCAGGTAAGGGTGCTGGTGTCAATTCTTTTCTGGATAAATCCTACTTGTAACCCCAGACTGACCACATGGACGTGATCCTTGTCGAGGTACAGGTTGTAACCAAAATTTCCGTTGACACCGGTGGTTTTGAAGTTGTTGTTCTCACCGGCCATGTCCGTATAAATGGAAAGACCCAAGCCACCGTAATGTCCAAAAGGTTTTATGTGCTTGTTCTCATGGAAGGGAACAATAATACTCGCCTGCGTTGTAGTGTAGGGGTGTACCAGGGAGTTCCATTGCTTCCTGTGATTTGTTGAAAAATACAAGTCATCTTCAATCGCCGCCATAGCGGGATTGAGATATAAGGTTGAGTTGTAGAATTGAGAGAAAACAGCATCCTGGCCATTTGCCTGAAAGGCAAAGAAAACAATAAGTAGCCAACCAAATCTTACAACATTCATACCTCCCCTTGAAACTACTACTTATTTCACTAATGTGACAGTACCTGTACGTTCAAATTGCTCACCATCGTTGAAGGCACCCCTGAGTATCCAGGTATATACACCGTTTTCCTGAGGTTCACCGTCCATGGCGAGTCCATTCCATCCAATAGTATTAGCATCTTCAAATGAGCTGGTCTGGTATAGAATGAGCCCCCAACGGTTGCGAACCTCAAAATGGAAACCTGTGAATGACACATTCTCTCCGAATACTTTACAGGCGCTGTTACTGGGATCTGTTGAAGTAGGATTGAACGCGGTTGGCACGTAAAGGTTTGTGTTCTGCAGTACATCAAATTGCACAATACTGGTGCTGATACATTCCCCCCTGCCCACGGTAAGCGATACACTTTGAGTACCGGATTGAGTAAACTCATGGGCAATGGTTGAACCGGTGTAACTGGTTCCATCCTGGAATTGCCATTCGTACGTATCAGCCATGAGGTCAGATGCCTGGAATTCATAATCTACGTTAGTCAGGATATCATCACCTGATTGAAGAATTCCAAAATTCGAATTGATCATTTGTACCAGGGTGTTCGCCGAGAACTCGACGGTTTCACATCGATTGGTCACAATCGCTGTGAAAGTAATGTTTTCGTCTGTGGCAGCAGGGATATAAATTGCTCCTGCATCATTCTTGGCAGAGAAATCTCCGTAGCCAGTAGAAACCCAGTCGATTACATAGTCAGATCCCTGGGGGATATTGAGTGTCATAAAGATCTCAGTTCCCTGGCAGTGACTTTCCTCGGTTACAAGAGAGCCCTCGTTGGCAATAGATTCAATTACGCCGATTACTGCACTACCGTCCCCGTTGTTTGAACAACCGTGTGTACTCACACTGAGAACCCTGTAGCTGCCATTGCTGCTTGCGGGGATCTGGTACTGGGGCTCATCGGTAGTGATTGGAGGGAAGTTTGTACTTCCATCGGTATAGACAAATGTCCAGGGACCCGTTCCCGTAAAATCAATATTAAGAACCGTAGTTTCACCAGGGCAAATCTCAGCAGAACCATTAATGGATGCTGTTGGCTGTTCTATAACCTCCACAGTAACGGGAGCGGCATTAACAGCAGTATTGGTACAACTGCCATTATAAACACTCAATACTTCTATCTGTCCCGATTGACCCGCAGAAGCGGTATAAATAGGGGTTGTTGTAGTGAACGAGTAGTCATTAGTGCCATCAGTGTACATTACTGTCCACGGTCCATTTCCCTGTCCGCTCAAATCAAATATTACACTTGCTTGTTCTCCTTGACAGACTCTTCCCCCTCCACTGAGATGGACGCCCGGCAAAGGCAGAAAATCAATACTCATACTGCCTTCCGCTCTTCCTGCGCGCTGGTTCACATCAACCACATTCACAAGCCTGAAATCATTCCCTTCCGTTACATCAATAGCGTACTGTGGATCGGTGATATTGTAGTCGGTGAACTCACGACCGTCCACGCTGTATGTAACATCCCATGGACCATTTCCGGTCAGGCTGAAGGTAAGTACTCCACCCTCACCTTCACAGATGCTCTGGTTGGAGGATGATATACTTGCTGTTGAAAGTTCATAAACTGTAACATCTCCCGAAGAGGTGGATTCACATCCTGCCGCTGAAAAGTCAGTAATCTTGTAAAGACCTTGTGTGGCAACTTCAAGCTCGTAGCGGGTTTCATTGGTCGTGAAGTTATAGGTATCAGTACCGTCTGTGTATTCAACATTGAAAGGGCCCTGGCCGGTCATTTCAAAGACCAACGTGGCCGTTTCTCCAGAATAATAATCACCCACACCACTTAATTCCGCAGTGGCAACTTCATTTACTTCTACGACCGCGACGGCATCCTGGATCTCCACGAAGCAGTTGCCACTGGTAATGGTTCTGATTCTGTATTCACCAGCCTCGGTGGTAGTAAAGGTATAAATAGGTTGATCTGATTCGACAGTGTATTCGTCCCGTCCATCGCTGTAAGTGAATGTCCAGGGGCCATCTCCTCCCAGGGAGATGTCGATATTTGTAATTTCTCCGGGACAGATTGTACCACCACCTGAAATTGTGGCGAAAGGTACTTCGCTGATGTCGACATCGAATTGTCCGGAAACACGACCATCCCTTCCGTTAACATCCGTAACATTAACTATCATATAGGCTCCAGGGGCTGATATTCCGGTACTGAAATTTGAATTTTGAATACCCTCAACAGTTACAGGGGTACCATCGATCGAGTAAGTGAGATCCCATGGTCCGTTACCGGTAAATGAAATATTCAAGGATTCATCATCGTTGGCACATAATTCCGTATTCTGGATGTTGAGCTCAGCGGTGGGAAGTTCATACACGGTAACTTCTCCCGAAGACACAAAAGTACAACCATTGGCCTGGAAATCAGTGATTTCATATAGGCCCTGGTCATCAACTTTCACTTCATATCTCTGCTGGTCGGTAGTAAAGTTGTAGGTGTTAACACCATCGCTGTATTCAACTGCAAAAGGACCCTGACCAGTCATCTCAAAGATGAGTGTGGCGGTTTCTCCAGCGTATATATCTCCCATACCTGAAAGTTCAGCCGTAGCTGTTTCGTTTACTTCAACCACTGCCACCACATCTTCAATCTCAATGAAGCAGTTTCCATTGGTAATGGTCCTGATTCTGTATTCACCAGGTTCGGTGGTGTTGAATGTATAGACAGGTTCGTCTGATTCAACGGTAAAATCCTGGGTTCCGTCAGAATAAGTGAAGGTCCATGGGCCATCTCCCCCAAGTGTGATTTCTATCTGCGCTTCATCTCCGGGGCATATAATTCCACCTCCGCCAATAGTGGCAAAGGGGACTTCTGAGATTTGAACATCAAATTCACCTTCTCCACGCCCTTCTCTTCCATTTACATCTGTCACATTTACTATTCTATACTGGCCTGAGCTGGAAAGTGCAGTGGTAAATTCCGATTCCTGGATATCCTCAATGACTACATTTTCTCCATCTATGGAGTAGGTAAGATCCCAGGGTCCACTACCGGTAAATGTGACACTGAGACTTTCATTTTCGTCTTCACATACTTCAGTATCTTCAATGATCAATTGTGCGGTGGGTAATTCATAAACAACCACTTCACCACTTCCCGAAGGGATAACACAATTTCCTCCTTCAACAGAGACAATTGTATAAACTCCCGCTTTACTGACCTCTATGGAATAGGTAGTTTCTTCCGTGGTAAAAGTAAATTCTTCCGCTCCATCGGTATAGGTAATCGTCCATGGCCCTACACCTGACATATTGAAATCAATGGTAGTCGATTCGCCATTATAAATATCACCGCCTCCTGATATCTCAACACTTCCTGTCTCAACTAATTCTACAATAACTACTTCTTCAGAGCCGGTTGTTTCACATTTTCCGTTAGAAACGCTGACAATCCTGTATTCTCCTGGGGTAGTCGTAATAACCGCAGCAATATTTTCTTCAGAAGTCAGTGTATTGGTTTCCTGTCCATCCGTATAAGTAAAGGTCCAGGGACCTTCACCTCCAAGAATTACATTTAATTCAAGCTCGGAGCCTTCACATACTTCACCCCCTGCTTCAAATGCTGCAGAAGGAGGGGCAAGGATCAATACCTCACCAATGGCATCACCCTGGTTTCCATTCACATCAGAAACTCCTGTAAGTACATAGAGGCCGCTTTGTGAAACGGGTAACGCATATTCCCTGGTCTCAATACCAGTAACTTCCTGGCTTTCGTCTCCTATTGTATAATAAAGAGTCCAGGGTCCTTCACCGGTAAATGAAACATTCAGCGTGGTATTTTCACCCAGGCAAATTTCCTCATCATCAGTTTCCAGTATAGCGGTAACATCTTCACCGGGACAGAGATCTGTAACGTTGATATTAATATCCCCAACACCTTCCCGGTTATCGTGCATCCAATAAAACCACGCAGAGGCGCCCCACTCATTATTGTCCTTATTGCTGGCACCTAAACCTACTCCGAAAGGGTTACCTCGGTGACGGAATCTTATAATTTCAGATTTGTCGCTTGCTTTAATAAGACTGCTGGATTCAGCATTCATTAAAAAATATGCCCAGGTATTATAGAGTTCAGGACCTTGTCCGGTCTCGAGTTTGGGATCGATGACATCCGTACGGACATAGTCAAAGTTGACATACCAAAGTCCTTCAAGATCGTCGTCATCGTCATCGTCATCATCATCGTCATCATGATCGTTCCTGAGTTTCACAATACCCCAGACTTTAGCGGTATTTGCATCGTAGGTGAGCTGGCCACTTACAAAATCAAAAAGGACGGTCTTCCCATCTCCGAAGAGGTTCGGCATCCACAGTCCGTGGACATTATTTCCATTTTTCGTAGAGTTTGATACGCTGAACAGGCTGGCGCCATCGGCTAGATCATCACAGGTAATATAGGCGGGAGGTGTTGCCGGCTCTTCGTCATCATCGTCATCATCCTTTTCACAGTCATCACCCATTACATCGCCGTGAGCCTCGTGAGCGGGCCATGCATCGGTCGCAATGGTTATCCTTTGAACGTTATCTGGATTACCAGGAGGGAAGTGACAGATGGTAATTTTGTCTTTTTTGTTCCAGGTTTTTCTTTCATTATCGCATTTCCCACGCGAATCCCCATGGGCAGCGTGTGCCTCCCAGGCTGACTCATCAATTACAATGGTGTGTGCATTTTCAGGATTTCCCGGGGGAATATGACAGATCGTGATTTTCCTGGATTTATTTTTACCACCCCTGGCGGAGCTTTGTGCCGTGGCATCATCGACTATAGATGATAAAATAAATATTACAGCAAAAACTGAAGCCAAATTGGTAAAGAGAGATTTCTTCTTCATAGCTAGAGACATTAATGTCGGGATACACTGGGTACCATGTAATAAAATTAATAAAAAGCTGCTTTTTATATCTTTATTTCAACCTTTATTACCCGTTTATCGGCAAATAATTACCATTTAACCCGGTAGTATATATACTTCGTCGAAAGTTAAGGTAACTCTACTGTGAGTGACATTTTTAGCGTAAAAGGTTGGTTTGACATGCCAAAAAAATTAAAAATATATCCAGTATCTCCTTGATTTGACAATGAGTGGTTATTTTTGCGTCCTAAATCGGGATAGTATGCCACTAAATGATCAGCAAATTGAGAGACGTGAGGCCAGGAAAAAGTTGTTGGAACTCAACATAGACCCCTACCCGGCAGACCTGTTTGAAGTCAATGTTTCCTCCAGGGAAATCCTGGAGAATTATGAGAAACGGAAAATCGACTATAAAAACATCAGTATTGCGGGTCGTTTGATGAGCCGCAGGATTATGGGATCGGCCAGTTTTGCCGAAATCCAGGATTCCAGGGGACGTATCCAGGTGTATTTCAGGAGGGATGATCTGTGCCCGGGCGAGGATAAAACACTTTATAATACGGTATTCAAGAAACACCTCGACATTGGCGATATCATCGGCATCAAGGGCTTTGTATTCACCACCCAAACCGGTGAAATATCGATCCATGCAGAGGAACTTACCGTACTTTCCAAGTCGCTGAGACCACTACCCATTGTTAAGCGTACTACTGATGAAGAGGGAAACGAGCATATACATGACGAGTTCAAGGATCCAGAACTGCGATACCGGCAGCGTTATGTCGACTTGATCGTAAACCCGGAAGTACGGGAAAATTTCCGCAAGAGGACCAAACTCGTCAATTCTATGAGGCAATACCTCGATAACAAGGGCTACCTGGAGGTGGAAACTCCCATTTTGCAGCCTTTATATGGCGGTGCAGCGGCAAAACCCTTCAAAACGCACCACAATTCGCTGGATATGACCCTTTATCTGAGGATTGCCAATGAATTGTACCTAAAAAGACTGATTGTAGGGGGTTATGACGGGGTATTTGAATTTTCCAAGGATTTCCGGAACGAGGGGATGAGCCGTTTTCACAACCCGGAATTCACCCAGGTTGAGTTGTATGTGGCATACAAAGACTATGAGTGGATGATGGACCTGGTAGAGGAGATGATCGAAAAGGTAGCGGTAGATCTCCACGGTACCACCGAGGTGACGGTAGGAGAAAACACCATCGATTTCAAGAGGCCCTGGAAGCGATATACCATGTTTGAGGTGATCGAAGAATTTACGGGTATCGATATCAGTGAAATGGATGAGGAAAATCTCCGAGCTACTGCGAAAAAGCTCCAGGTGGAAACCGACCCCAGCATGGGCAAGGGAAAGATCATCGACGAGATATTTGGTGAAAAATGCGAGCCCCACCTCATACAGCCTACCTATATTACGGATTACCCGGTGGAAATGTCACCACTTGCCAAGAAACACCGAAGCAAGGAAGGCCTGGTGGAAAGATTTGAAGCCATTTGCAATGGTAAAGAGATCTGCAATGCATTTTCTGAATTAAATGACCCCATCGACCAGCGAAAGCGGTTTGAAGAGCAACTGGAGCTGGGCAAACGCGGTGATGAGGAAGCTATGACCCTCGATGAAGATTTCCTGAGGGCCCTGGAATACGGGATGCCCCCTACCGCCGGGTTAGGGGTAGGAATCGACCGGTTGGCGATGATCATGACCAATTCTCCCTCAATCCAGGATGTTCTCTTTTTTCCACAAATGAAACCGGAGAAAAAAGTGGAAGAAAAGCTTTCCGATCTCGCCGAAAACGGGATTCGCGAAGACCTTGTACCGATATTGAACAAGCTCGGGATTGTTTCAAAAGAGGATTTTAAGTCTGTGGAGAATCCCAATAAGCTGTTTAACGACGTTTGCGGGATGAGGAAGAAAATGAAACTCAAAGAGGTGGCCAATCCGACCATCGACGAGGTTAAATCCTGGCTGGAATAAGCTTATCGATCGAAAAAACTCCTCTTCCTGTTGATTTTCAGGTCCTGCAGGAGTGATGATTTCACCCGGATCACAAAATTATAGTTGGTAAACCGGCCAAATGGGGTCCAGTTTAGGTTCATCTCCCAGCAATGGAGGTCACGACTTATCGTGATATTGGTATTGAGGAATTCTTTACCCTGGATATCATATCCGCTCCTGAGGCCTACTTTCCACTTTTGGGATAGGGAAACATCACCGCTGAATGAGACAGTTTGTGTGATCCTCGGATCGTCAAAACCAGTTTTGCCATAGGTCAAATTATAATTCAACCGAAGATTCCAGGGAATATCAAAATCGACATAGGAATCGGGGTTGTTGAGCAGGAAGCTTTTGTCGGCTTCTGAAAGATTGCTGTTTACAATTTTCTCCGCCGTTTGCTGGTCTTTTTCGCGTTGCCTGGGATTAAAACTGGTGGAAAGGCTCAAATTGGCCCTGGATATCTGTCCAAGTCCATTACCGGTGGTCCAGGCATAATCACTTAATTTTCGATCGTAAACTCTTTTTGTCCCGGAGGGCTGGACTACCACACTGTCGAGTACATACGTGTATGGATCAACTGTGGCACCAAAAGTCATATTCAGTTTATTGTCGAACAGGGCAGTGTTTCCCCGTATGGATATATTTCCGAGGTTAAAACTGTCTGCGACAAAGTTATAGGAACTCGAAAAGCTTAAACTGCGAAGTAGTGGCACCTTTTTGTACTTCTTTTCCTCGGAGGTCGAATCAGAAGTGTCCAATACCTTCATTTCGAGGGTATTCCCGATACTGAGTCCTACGGATTGTGATTCCCCAAGCCTCGCAGACCCGTAAACAAAGCGGTCATACCTTGATTTGTACTGTTCCTGTCCTGAATTAAGGGTAATCTTCTGGTAGTAATCGTACTTCGGATCGCCAAAATCCGGGGTGTATGAGTAGGATATTGCGGGATTTATCACGTGCCTGATGGCTTGTACATTGCCCTTCTCGAATAAATAAGTTCCATAGATCCGGGTATTAACACTGATACTTGAGCTGAAAGAGGAGACCCGGTTAAAGCCCGGAATAGTATCCAATACCACTGCAGAATTCCCGTCTTCCGAAAGACCCCAATTGAGTCGTTCAAAATACCAGAGCTCTTCATAACTGAAAGAGGGATTGGCATTAAAATATTTGAGCAGTTTGAAGGATGTACTGACCGGCAAAGTATGGCGCATTCCCTTCCTGGAATTCTCCAGCAGGGTAGGGAGGGTGGTCAGGTTAAATGCGGCGATACTGTCCGTGGTGGCTTCACCAATACGTCCGAGGTTATTGGTGATCCTGTTGGTGCCTTTTACACTGTAGCGGAAATTAAACTTGGAAAGCAGATCAGTCTTAGCAGTATTTTTGAATGGGTAAATGCTGCGCATATTCACATTGAACTCAGGAAGTTGAAGGTCTAATTGCTTGGTTGTGATGTCCTGGTTGTGTCTTGCGCTCAGGCCCATTGAAAATGGAGTCCCCTTAAAAGTCTTTGAGTAGTTGATGGATGAATTGAGTTTCCGGGTGGTGTTATCAAACTGGGAGCTGTTCAGGTCATAGTTGAATCCCAGGAAATTATTTTGAGTAAAGGTTGCGGTCGCGGCATTAACCGTTGCCGAGAACTTACCGGTCCCCTTGCTCTCCGGTGAGTGACTCCACGATATCCGGAAGTCGGTGACCGACGTCGGTGCCTCCAGGCGATCAGTATTTTTATTCTTGGTCATACTGAGATTCAGATTACCGTTATAACCATACCTCTTTCGGTAATTCGTCGCCATGGATAGTCCATAGCTTCCCTTGGAATAAATCTCACCGGTAAGACGCAGTTTCAGGTAGTCACTGATATCGAAGAAATAGCCCCCATTTCTCAGGAAAAACCCCCGACGCGCTTCCTCCCCATAGGTTGGCATAATGATACCCGAAGCACTTTTACGCGGGGCGGGAAATATTCCGAACGGAAAGCCCAGCGGTGTGGGGACTCCCGAGATCTCCAGGTTAAAGGGGCCGGAAACCAGCTTGTCATCCGGGATGGCCTTGGTCCTGCGAGACCGGATTCTGAAATGCGGCTCAGCTAGGTTGCAGGTGGTGTAACTGTTGCGGAAACTCAGGATCTCATCGCGCTCATTCTTGAATACGGTATTCCCGTGAATGAACCCGTCTCCCTGCTCAGTAACCACCTCTTTAATCCTCGCACGACCGGTCTTGAAATTATAGGTAATGTCCCGGGTCTCATAGACCTCTTCCCCGTTCTTGAATATCGGGAACCCGATCCGTCGACCGGTAGAATCCACGTTTCCCACGGCGTGAAGTTCCTGGGTATTGTAGTCGATCGTGATAAAATCGGCCTCGAGTTCGATCTCCCCGTAGATTATCTTAGCATTGCCATAGAGCTGAACGATCCGGGAGTCCACCGAGGTAATAATGGAATCTTTGGCAGAATAGTTGATAGAAGTCTTGATGTCACCGACCGGTTTTTTTTGACTGACCGAATCGATTAACAGGCTATCTGTTAACGGTTGCGCGATTTTTACGGTATCCGATCGGTTCGGGAGATCCTGTCGGGTGTTAATCCTCCTTACGGGGTCTTGCCCAAATGTCCCGGTCACGGAAATGACGAGAATAAAAAGCGTGAAAAAATATTTAACTATGATCCGTCCCAGCCTCAAAATAACTTACGTGTCTTTCTCTTTTCCTGAATTTTTCACAAAATTGCGTAAAGTTAACCCGTTAAAAATTAACTCAGGAACTTTGATTCCAAGATTTGGAGTACTTGTCCTCTCATTAGCAATAATCTTGCTAAATTCTTCCAGTTCTCCACTGGAAGAGCACAATTACTCACCTTATTCCGTAAAAACCATAGTAATCGACGCCGGGCACGGGGGAAAAGATTCTGGAACCCGGGGCAAAGTAGCCTGGGAAAAGACCATTGCTCTCAATATCGCCCTGAGGCTTGGCGACTATATTGAGAAATATCTCCCCGATGTTAAAGTGATCTATACGCGTAAATCCGATGTGTTCGTTACACTGGATGGCAGGGCGAAGATCGCCAATGATGCTGGGGCAGACCTGTTTATTTCGATTCATGTCAATGCGATGCCCCCCAATAATTCGCGGGTGTATGGCACCGAAACCTATGTAATGGGACTCCACAAGAGTGACGATAACCTCGCGGTAGCAATGCGGGAGAACTCTGTAATCATGCAGGAGGAAAATTTCAGGGAGACCTACGAGGGCTTTGACCCGGAGTCCGACGAATCCTACATTATTTTTGACTTATACCAGAGTGCCTTCCTGGAGAGCAGTATGAAACTCGCCCAGAAAATACAAGACCAGTTCGGCAACAGGGTTAAAAGAAGGAACCGCGGAGTAAAGCAGGCGGGTTTTTGGGTACTTTGGGAAACCACCATGCCCAGTGTTCTCGTAGAAACAGGTTATATTACCAACCCGGAAGAGGAGACGTTCCTGGCGAGTGAGCGAGGACAGGCATTGCTGGCATCGGGAATATTCAGGGCCGTGAGGGACTACAAAGAGGAATTAGAATCGTTAAACGCAACCAATAAGTGAAAATCTCCAAGGAATTTAAAGTAGGACTGTTTATGGTAACTGCTATAGCCATATTGTATATCGGCTATAATTATTTGAAGGGAATTGATTTCTTCGAGAACACCAAAAAGTACTATGCGAAGTATTCAAATGTTGGGGGATTGACCGTTTCCAACCCGGTGACTATTAGCGGATATTCCGTAGGCAGGGTAAGCGATGTCAAGATCATACAATCGGATAGTAACAAGGTAGTCATTGAGCTTGATATAAATGGGGATATCGTCCTTGGCGAAGGCGCCATCGCCATTTTGGATATCGGATTACTGGGAGATACACAGATATTGATTGAGGCCGGTGATATTAACAAACCCCTGGCACCTCTTGATACACTCAATTCCAGGTTGGGTACCGGTATTACTGCAGTATTGGAAGAGAATATCTCTGGCCTTTCCACCAACCTGCAGACCACCATAGCCCGAATCAATGCCATCCTGGACAAGTTTACCGGCAGTGGCGACCAGATCAACAACATGGTGGATAACCTGGAACAGACCACGCTGAATGCACGCAGAATGTCCCTGGAATTGCGAAGGAACCTGAACGAGGTCACAGAAGGATATAAAGTCACCGTGGAAAACCTGAATTCAAAGATTGATAACATGGATCCGCTCCTGGCCAAGTATGGCGAGCTGGCCGATTCCCTCAAGGCGATAAACGTTCAGCCTACCCTTGATTCGGCGGCACTCCTCTTGTCGGATATTCGCGTCCTTATGGCGCGACTGAACGAAAGCGAGGGCACCCTTCAAAAGCTCATGGAGGATCCTACGCTCTATGATAACCTCAACAAATCACTAGTCAGCCTCGATTCCCTGCTCATCCACATGCGCAGCCGTCCCAAGGATTTTTTCAAGCCGCTCGGCAGGGATAAGCCGAAGGGAGTTAGGAAGTAAAAGTGCAGAGTGTAAAGTGTAGAGTGTAAATCTATTGGAGAAGTAAAAAGTAAAAAGGCAAAAGTTACTACTCTATGAATCTCTGAGCTCCCTGTGTCCCTATGGTGAAATTTATGAAGTAAAAGTGCAGAGTGTAAAATGCAGAGTTCAATCTATCTGAGAAGTGAAAAGGTGGAAGGGTAGAAGGTGATTGGCAAAAAGCAGACTTTATTCTTACTCCGCCTCTGAAGTGTATACTCTTCCTGTATCCTAAATTACGTTTTCATTTTTCCTCCCCACATGCTTATCTTACAACCATGTCATTGGAGAAGGAAAAAAATATCGATGCCATCAAGATGTTGGTGAGCAATCTCAGGAGGAAAAAAAAAGAGATCCACCTGGGGGGAGGGAAGAAAAAAATTGAATCCCATCATCAGAAAGGAAAACTTACGGCCCGCGAGCGGATAGAATACCTGGTGGATGATATGAAGGATTGGATGGAGATCGGAACCCAGGTGGGAGAGGGGATGTATGAAGATGTAGGGGGTTGCCCGTCGGGAGGCGTCGTTACCGGAGTAGGTAAAATTAGTGGACGTCAATGCATGATCGTGGCCAATGATGCGACTGTAAAAGCAGGGGCCTGGTTTCCCATCACTGCCAAGAAAAACCTGCGGGCCCAGGAAATTGCCATGGAAAACCGACTCCCGGTAATTTACCTGGTGGACAGTGCCGGTGTGTTCCTGCCTATGCAAAACGAAATCTTCCCGGATAAGGAGCATTTTGGCCGGCAGTTCAGAAATAATGCTAAAATGTCGTCTATGGGGATCGTACAAATCGCCGCCATTATGGGCAGTTGCGTGGCAGGGGGTGCCTACCTGCCGATCATGTCGGACGAAGCGCTGATTGTCGATAAGACAGGGAGTATTTTCCTGGCAGGATCCTACCTGGTAAAGGCGGCGATTGGAGAAAATATCGATAATGAAACCCTGGGAGGAGCTACAACGCATTGCGAGATATCGGGGGTGACAGACAATAAGTTCAATTCTGACCAGGAAGCCCTGGACCGGATCCGGTCGCTGGTCGATAAAATAGGGGAGAGTGAAAAAGCGGGGATATCCCGGGTATCGGCAAAGAAACCAAAGATCAAGAAAGAGGAGATCTATACCATCATCCCGGATAACGCCGTCAAGCCTTATGATTCCCTCGAGCTCGTCAAGGCCCTGGTCGATGGTTCTGAGTTTGATGAGTACAAAAAGGAATATGGGAAGACCATTCTGTGTGGCACTGCCCGCATTGATGGCTGGGCGGTTGGAATCGTGGCCAACCAGCGCAAGGTGGTGAAATCGGGGAAAGGAGAAATGCAGGTCGGCGGGGTGATCTACAGCGATTCTGCCGATAAGGCCGCCCGCTTTATCATGAACTGTAACCAGCGGAAAATTCCGCTCATTTTCCTTCAGGATGTGACGGGTTTTATGGTGGGGAGTAAATCCGAGCAAGGCGGGATCATTAAGGACGGTGCCAAAATGGTGAATGCCGTGTCCAACTCAACAGTCCCGAAAATTACGGTGATCGTGGGGAATTCATATGGGGCGGGAAACTATGCCATGTGTGGCAAAGCCTACGATCCGCGATTTATCTTCGCCTGGCCCACGGCGCGTATAGCGGTCATGAGTGGACAGAGTGCGGCCAGGACCTTGCTGCAGATCAAAGTGAGTACGCTGAAGAAAATGGGCGAAGAGGTTACGGAGAAAGAAGAACAAAAGCTTTTGAAAGAGATCACCGACAAGTACAACGAGGAAATGCAGCCGACCTATGCGGCCTCCAGGCTGTGGGTGGATGAGGTGATTGACCCGGCGGAAACCAGGGATTACCTGGCAAAATGTTTGAGTGCGGTAAATAATGCACCGATCGAAAAGTTTAATGTGGGAGTAATTCAGACATGATGGAAGAATCGGAATTCAGGGCGCTGGTCTCGCTTTTGGATGACGAAGACCCGCAGGTGGTGGATATGGTGACCGAGAAAATACTCAGTCTCGGCAACGATATCGTGCCTTTCCTGGAGTCGGAATGGGAGAAAAGTTTCAACCCGCTGGTGCAGGAACGCATTGAGAACATTACCCATCTCCTGCAGTATGAACAGGTAAAGATCCGGTTGCGCGAATGGTATGAATCGGAGGACCAGGACCTGCTCACGGGGATGTGGGCCGTGGCGACTTACCAGTATCCCGACCTGGAGTTGGAAAAGCTCAAGCAGGACATTGAACAGGTCTATTATGAGGTATGGCTGAATTTTAAGCAGGGATTGCACCCCTACGACCAGGTGAAGATATTGAATGGCCTGCTTTTCTGGACCTATAAATTCAGCGCGAACCTCAAGAATTTCCATTCGCCCTCCAATTCCTACATAAACTGTGTACTGGAATCCAAAAAAGGCAATCCCATTTCCCTGTGTATCATCTACCTGATCATTGCCAGGAAATTAAAATTGCCTATATCGGGGGTGAACCTTCCTAATCTCTTTGTCCTGACCTATAAAGACCCGAAGTATCCGCAGTTCTATATAAATGCATATAACAAGGGCTTGATCTTTTCCCGGGATGACATTGAGAATTATATCAAGGAATTGAAGATGGAACCCATCGATAGTTTCTTTGAACCCTGCAGCAATGCAGAAATCATCAGGCGTGTATTCCGAAACCTCATTCAGTCCTACAAGAAGGCCGGGGAAAAGGAAAAGGAAGCCGAAGTGAGTGAATTGCTGGAGGTCATTACCTCCCCGGGGGATATTTTCTGATTCATTTTTTTGCTCCGGCCCTGAATTCTATCTTTGCGGCGATGTTACAAAACGATCTTTTAGTGAGGGCCGCCAGGGGTGAAACTACCGAACGGCCGCCGGTGTGGTTGATGAGGCAAGCGGGAAGGATTCTTCCGGAATATCGGGCAATCAGGAACTCCCTAAGCGGGTTCAAGGAACTGGTCGAAACTCCCGAACTCGCTTCGGAAGTGACCATCCAGCCGGTCGATATCCTCGATGTTGATGCTGCCATCATTTTTTCGGATATCCTGGTTATTCCCGAAGCAATGGGACTGCCCTATGAGATGATCGAGAAAAAAGGCCCTTCATTTCCCCGGGTGGTGAGAAGCGCGGCTGAGATCGATAAGCTGGGAAGCTCGGGACTTGAGCTAAACTATGTATATGATGCTATCAGGCTGACCAAGAAGAAACTGGATGGAAGGGTACCGCTGATCGGATTTGCCGGTGCCCCATGGACCATCATGTGCTATATGACCGAGGGGGGTGGGAGCAAGACCTTTTCCTGGCCGAGGAGGATGTTGTATTCCGATCCGGGGTTAGCAGAGAAACTTTTGGACAAGATCACCATATCAACCATAGAGTACCTGAAAAACCAAATAAAGGCCGGGGCAGATGTGATCCAACTCTTCGACAGCTGGGCCGGGGTACTTTCCCCCGAACAATACGGGGATTTCGGTCTGAAATATATCAGGAGAATACTGGAAGAAGTTGATGAGGTACCGGTAACGGTATTTGCTAAAGGCGCTGCCGGTTCATCGAAGGACCTCATGGAACTTCCCTGCCGGACGATCGGGCTCGACTGGCAGATGAATATTCACGAATTCAGGGCCCACGATCCATCAAAAACACTCCAGGGCAATCTCGATCCCTGTGTTTTGTATGCGGATGAGGACACTATCATCCAGCATACGCGAAAAATGATGGGAGAATTTGGGAAATCGAACTACATCGTGAACCTCGGTCATGGGGTCTATCCTGACACAGATCCGGTTAAAGTCAAGCTGTTTGTAGACACGGTTAAAGGCTCCTGAAAAAAAAATTATTTTTTTCAAAACCTTTTGAGGGTTCCGACTGTTTTTTTAACAGCTAGATGATAGGTTCATTTTTAGTTTAGGTTGAACGAAAGCTGCCCTTCCCGGGCAGCTTTTTCTTTTTATTCACTTCTTAGCGATTTTACAGGGTTTACGATAGCTGCCTTGAAGGACTGGAAGCTTACGGTTACCCATGCAATTCCCAGGGTGAGTACCCCCGCCCAGACAATATTAAGTATCTCGATGTTCGTATGATACACAAAATTATTCAACCACTGGTCCAGGCTATACCAACCGATGGGGATGGCCAGGACAAAGGAGATAAGGACGAGTTTGGTGAAATCCATGGAGAGGAGAAATACCACTCTCCCGGTGGAAGCCCCCATTACTTTTCTGACGCCAATCTCTTTGGTCCTCAGACCCGCCGTATAGGCCGATAAACCGAAGAGCCCGATACAGGCGATAATAATGGCGAGTATTGAGAAGATCGAAATTCTTTTCCCCGTATTTACCTCATTCTGGTACAACTGGTCCAGTTCACTGTCGAGGAAGGTAAATTTAAAAGGCTCTTCCGGTACGCGTTCTCTCCAAAGGCCTTCGATACCCGCGATGATCTCCTCGGTATTTCCCTGGATCTTGATGCTGGTGAAGTTGGGATTGTTCTGTACGTTCACTTCGTTGCTCAGCAGTACGAAAGGACTGATCTCATCACGCAGAGACATATAGTGGAAATTTTTCACGATGCCCACGATCTCGAGTTGAACGGAGGCGGGGGGATTCCCCAGCTGGGTTTCCAGCCTGCTTCCCAATACTCCATCTCCGCCAAGGAGTTTTGCGGTTTCCTCGTTTATAATTACGGCCAGGGAGTCGTGGTAATCTTCGGAAAAAGGCCTGCCCTCAATCAATTCGAGGGCCATGGTTTCAATGAAATTATCGTTTACCACGATGCCGTTGGTGGTGATGACTTCGGAGCCCCCTGCGGGTTGAAACTGGATCCCGAAATACTGGCCTGCAAGGATGGCGTTACTGCCCGAGGCGTTTCGGACACCCGGAATTTTCTTCACCTCGTTTACAAAGGATTCGTAATTTTCACCCAATACGCCGGATCGCTGGACCACGAATATTTGCTCGCGGTCGAAGCCCAGGTCTTTGTTCCGTATATATTCCATCTGGTCATTGATCACAAGGGTGCTTAGGATCAGTATGATAGAAATTGTGAACTGAAGCACTACGAGTGCGTTTCTGAGCCATGAGCCTGAGCTGCCTTTTTTCATCACTCCTTTCAGGACCACTACGGGTTTGAATGAGGAAAGCACGAATGCGGGATAACTCCCGGCGAGTACTCCCACCAGGATAGAGAAAAGTAAAAGCAAAGGCAGTACCATCGACGAGTCGAGATTGAGCACGAGGTTTTTTTGAACCAGGCTGTTGAAATAGGGTAGTGTGAGGTAAACCAATGCTACTGACACTATAAGTGAAAACAGGGACAGTATGACTGATTCGGTCAGGAACTGGAATACGAGTTGTCTTTTTTCCCCTCCGAGCGTTTTGCGGATACCCACTTCCTTGCCCCGTTCGGTCGATCGGGCAATGGCGAGGTTCATAAAGTTGATACAGGCGATTACCAGGATCAGGATGGCAATGGAGATGAAAACAAAGACATCATTGCGGTCACCTCCCGCCTTGAAGGAAAATTCATAGTTCTGTGGTTCAAGGTGTATGTCCTTGATATTCTGAAGTGAGTAGTTATACCCGTTGCCCGCCTTTATATAATCTTCAAACGTGGTATTGAGATTCTGTTCAATCTGTGGTGCAGCATAGGTTTCAACGAGGTCCGGAATCTTAGCCTCTGTTGCTGTAATATCAGCACCCTGAGCCAGTTCCAGGTAAATATGAGCGGTGAATCCAACGAAGTTTTGATTCTGCTGAAAGAACGGTACGGTACTCAGCGAACCAATAAAGTCGAAATCGAAATGGGAGTTTTCCGGGACATCCGCACAAACTCCGGTGACCTTAAATTCGCCGAAATCGGAATTAATGCTTTTCCCGATAGGATCTTCATCTCCAAAATAACGCAGGGCGGTGGACTCTGTCACCACTATGGATTGTGGAGCCGACAGGGCCCCGGAAGAGGTACCTTTTAATAGTGGTATCGTAAATACATCGAAGAAATTAGAGTCTGCCAGGATGAAATCATTCTCCTCATAGCTGATGCGCTCTT
>JAHEKQ010000133.1 GCA_024638265.1 Flammeovirgaceae bacterium | reverse complement strand
TTCAATTATTACAGTGATGCCGGCAGTCCATTTAAGTTTGCGAAGTACATCCAACCGATGGCTGTTGGCATTGTAAGTTATGCAGCCTACAGTATTGCGGCCAAGGTCGTGAATACCAAAACGGGTGTCTTTTTAATGATCCTGGCAGGTGTGATTTGCTATTATGTGAACTATCCCTGGATATTCCCTATAATCCTCTTGGGGGCAGGCTTATCGACAACGTGGAAATACAAGCAACAGCCCATTGAAGAGAAGCAGAAACTGAAGATAGACTGGAGAAACTTTTTCCTATGGGCCGGGGTTTTTGTCGGGGTGGCTATACTTGGAGGATTAACCAAGTGGAAACCTATACTGCTGTTTGAGAATTTCTACAGGAATGGGAGCCTGATTTTTGGCGGAGGACAGGTCCTTATTCCCTTGCTTTATACCGAATTTGTCGAATTCAAGAATTACCTGAGCAGTTCGGAATTCCTGTCGGGCTACGCGCTTGTGCAATCAATGCCTGGCCCGGTATTCTCATTCAGTTCATTTATTGGTTCTCTTTCTATGAGGGAAGCTGGCGTGGGTGGTGAGATTCTCGGTGGATTTATGGCTGCCCTCGGAATCTTTCTTCCCGGAACATTCCTAATATTCTTCGTTATCAAATTCTGGGATTCACTGAAGCGCTACCGCTATGTACGGGCCTCCCTTGAGGGAATAAACGCAGCGAGTTCGGGCATGGTTGCCGCTGCCGCTGTACTTCTGTTCCAACCCTTAGACAATACGATTGATATTTACCTGGTCACCGTAGGTACTTTCCTGATCCTTGCTTTCACCAAAATTCCAACCCCTGTACTTATTGTCCTGGGGATACTGGCAGGTGTGATATTCGGGTAAAAAAAAGCCCTGTGTTAGCAGGGCTTGAATAGTATTTTCAGCAATTTTTAATTCAGCTTGAAAGTGATTGGTAAAACAATTCTTTGTTTTACTGCCTGACCACGCTGCTTTGGTGGCTTCCACTTGGCAGCACCTTTTACAACCCTTACAGCTTCTTCGTCACATCCTGCGCCAATACCTTTTACAGCTTGAACATCAGTGATAGACCCGTCAGTGTCGATCACAAACTGGACAAAAACACGTCCTTCAATACCCATTCTCCTGGCTTGTGTTGGATAATCCATATTATCTCCCACGTACTTATAGAATGCGGCATATCCACCGATTGGCATAGCCGGATCTTCAACAATGGTGAAAATCTCTTCGGCAACTTCCTCTTCGGGCTCATCAGTGATCACAATTTCTTCAATCACTTCATCCTCTTCTACCTCGGTATCGAATTCAATTTCGATCTCCTCCTCAATTTCCTCTTCATCAGGAACCTCAATTACTTTTGGTTGCTGAATCTTTGGAGGAGGTGGAGGTGGTTGTTCCGTAGGAGGAATTTCCATGAGTTCCTCAAGGTCCTCGGTGATTCCCTGGCTGTTCACTTCGGCGCTCTTATCCGTGGTTTTCCACTCAAAGCCCGTAATGATGACTGCAAGGGTGACCACCATGCCGATACTGAAAAATAATCCCGTTTTTTTCGTCAGATCTGCCTTGTCGGTTTTCTTAGCTTCCATCTTCTAAGTTTTCGGTACAAATTATGTAACTATACAATTAACAAATCTAATAAATAAATAGTTGGATGTATAATCTAGGACTTACTTTTCTTCTCCAAAATGGCGTATAAACTTACACCCGCCAGGGCTCCCAGGAAGTTGAAAAGTATGTCAAGACTATCGACGGACCTTCCCGGTATGAATCGTTGTAACCACTCGACCGTAATTCCATAGATTACCGTTAGTAGTAGTGTAAGGGCATAAAATCTGATTTCCCTTCCATTGGATATAGACCCCGCCACAAGAAATCCAAAACCCAGGAATAGCATAAAATGCACCAGTTTATCTATTCCCTTTACCGATACTCTGGGAAGTTCACTGGCTGGAATAATGGTCAGCATCAAGATAAAAAGGCTCCATATGATGGAGCCCGCAATAAAGTGTTTCCTGTATTGTGTCAAACCGTTAGTCGCCGATGAGGTCTTTATAATCAGCGGCCGATAGAAGTTCATCGAGTTCTGAGGGATCAGCAAGTTTAATCTTTATGATCCACCCATCCTCGTAAGGGGAATCATTCACTTTTTCAGGCTCATCTTCGAGTTCGGCATTTATTTCCTCTACTGTACCACTGACGGGCATGAAAAGGTCAGAGACAGTTTTTACGGCTTCCACGGTCCCAAAAGTCTCATTGATTCCCAGTTCATCACCTTCTGTATCAACCTCGATAAATACAATATCTCCCAACTCACCCTGGGCAAAATCGGTAATGCCCACATAGGCGTAATCACCTTCAACACGAACCCATTCGTGCTCCTTGCTATACTTCAAATTATCCGGATAACTCATTCTGCAAATGTTTTTCCAAAAATACTAATAGCCCTGAAAGTTTCAAGCTGTATTGGAGGCATTTGTTATTGAGCGAGGCTGAATCTTACCTGAACTCCAAATCTTGTGGTTGATCTACGGAAAGTATTGGACACCTTGGGTTCATTGATGGTCCGGTCAAAATAAAATTGCAGGTTGAGCTTGTCATTGACTACGTAGCTGATATTAGGCCGCAGTTGGAAATTGAGATTGCCATTGGTGATGGTTGATCCCTCCTGAATCTTCCTCTGAATCGTTTCAGTATCCCTGATGGTAAAGTTCAATCGGAAAGTGAGGTCATTTTCCAGGATAATTGTCCTCCCTTGCGATTTCCAGGGCAATTTGAAATTGTCTTTGGTGAAACCTACTTCCAGGGAGATGTCCTTGTTGGTGAGTTCTGTGACCTGGTTATTCGAAAGGTTCAACGCGATATCCCGTTTCGTCTTGTATTCGAATCCTGCGGTAAAACGTTTGGTGGTTCTTACAGAAACTCCAATAAGCGGGGAGAACTGTTCAGAGATCATTACCTGGTTTACTATGTAAATAGGGATCAGTTCATTGTCCGGGTTGGGTCTGGAAGCGAAATACGAAGTATTGTAATCTTCAATATTGGTTTCAACCCCAATACCATCATTTAATCCATACTCAAGACTGTTGGTGAAATTCATTATACTGAAGGTGGATTTATAAGCATGTTTGATATTGATGGTTTGGAATATGCTCTTTAATTCTTCAATCCTGGTCAAACCATTGTAATCCACCCTCCAGTTGGGTAATGGTGTTTTGGGGAAAGTCCCCAATCCAATATCGTTCGGATCACTTCCCTGGTAAGCGGCAATAAATGCCGGGATGAGAATATCCTGGGTTCTGCCTTCATAGTTATTTCCCGTTATCACACTCAGTCGTGACCGTATAACGTCGATATTATCCTCAAAATCACTGAAAACAGGAGAGTTATTTTCATCGTCGTCTTTTAGAAAGGAAGTGGCAATAGATATAAAGCTGATGGAATAACTTCCCGAACGACTGGGGTTCAATGAGCCAAAACCCACATCGGGACCTTCCAGGGTATCCCGGAAGATCTCCCTGAAATCAGCGTTATTAGTCTTTTTCGCATCAAATTGGATCTTGAAATCCCTGAAAGGTTCAACATTGGCCTTTAAGGTAATATCCACATTCCTCACCTGGGAGAATTGTGAAGTGAGAATATTACTGGTCACCAGCCAGTTGTTATCACGTGCTTTGAAACGGAAATCGGGATCCTGCTGGCCCAATATAAAGGGTAATCCAGGTGCAACGAATCCACTGTCCAACCCAAAGAATGACGGAGTAGGCCGGAACCCTGGCAAGATGGTCCCCTCGTTGCGATTATAGGTACCGGTGATATTCCTCAAAGACATTAGTACCCTCAAAATACCCTTTAGTCCCTTGAGTTGAGGTCCCCTGGTCCTCACGGTATCCCTCGGATCAGGTCGCCGGGAAGCCGCCCTTGAGGGACTGTTTATATCGCGAAGGAATTTTGACTTATTGTATAACCTGACGAAATCAATCTTTCCGTTCAATACATTTGTCCTGGAATTCTGGAGAATGTTACCAAAGTTGAGGGAATCGGGTTGATTGACCGGCCCCGCAGCCCAGTTGTATCCAGCTTCAAATTTATAGTCTGCTGAGATCCAATCGGTGATGGGAAGCTTATCAAATGGCAAGCGGTAGGTCACATCGAAGGATTGGTCGAAATTCTTCATCCTTCCAAGCCTTCTTACATTGGTCCAGACACTGTCAATTTTATCTTCCGTATCAATATCCCCTTCAGGCTCATCAATAATGGCATTGGCACGAGCCCGGTAATTAAAAGTGAGACTTCGGGTGATGTCCCATCTTATGTCATAATTCCGGTTGAAGGTGAAGAATTTTTCATAGTTGGCAAACTGGCCCTGGTTGAGTAATTCATCCCGGTAATAGATCCTCGTAAACTTCCTGTCGACATCGCCTCGGATTGAGATGTTATTTGGCAGGGGATTAAAATTGAATTCTTTGATGAATTTCAGATAAGGTGACCTGAGTTTTTGTGAATCTTTGAATGGTTCCCATGGTTGATTACCGGGGCTGAAGGTATACGCAACCGAACCTCGATATTGCTTTCTCAGGTAGCTTGAAGTCTTATAGTCATTTTGATTCATCTCTGAGAATGCATAAGTGAAAGAAAAGTTCGAGATGTCGTAAAAGCGATTCTTTGCATCCGGGTTGGTTTTGACCTTCCTGACATTGCTGAAGTTTATGCTTCTTCGCTGGGAGATATCCTCAACACGAGCACGGTAGAGATTCCTGTCTTCTTCATTGGGAATGCTCAAAATGGAGGCCTCCAAAGGTATATCGGGATCCAGCGGATCAAAACGTGGTTGTACCTGCGTCCGTTCATAACTCACATACATGGGTAATTGAATCCCGGCCTTTTCGGGAAGGAGCTTGTCAACGGCTACGTTTGCAGAGATGTCAAAAGAGGTGGTCTCTTCCCTCGTACGTTCGGCAATCCTGGACTGAATACCCCCAAACCCAAATGTAGTATGCCTGGCAGTGGCGGTAACGTTGGCAAAATCAGCTAGTTTCACATTGAGGTTGGCATTGGCGGCCCACCCGGGTGTACGGTCAAAGTCCGTAACCCGTAGTTCATTGGCCCATATGCAAACGGATTTGGTATTGCCGTCCGGACTTCTCGGATTCCTTACCCCGATCATGATAGTCCGAATATCACTGAGTCGCGGTCTTCCCAGAAGCCTCAACCTGTGTTTACCACTGATTCTCGGGCCCGTCACCGGAAACAGCTCGGTAATTGAGGCACTCTGCTGATTTCGCGAAGATTTCAAGGCGAGCAATTCATTGAGATCCAGGTCAATCTCGTTATCTGCAGGCCATATGTCACTGGCCAGGGTAGCCCCCGGGTCAGTGATTTTCAGTGGGATCTCAATCTCGTAATAGTTCTGATCGAAATCAGTTCCCAATCTCAGGAACGCGGTTAGTTCGTCATCCTGTGCCTCACTATCGGCATGCAGGAACATCTTAATACGCCCGTAGTTGATCAGGTCGAGGTTTACATTTTTGAAAATCGCCCTGGCATCTGTATCCTCAAGATCCTCGATACAAACCTGGACGGACTGTTCATTAAGCCGACGGTTGATCGCCGAGGTATTATCACGATCCCTGTTAAAATTGGGAGGGAGTACATAGGGCGACTGCGTTGGGGTTCCTTCACCGTTTTCTTCTATACTCACTACGGAAACTGTAAAATTGTCAAGGTTGGGTTCCGTTCGTGAGAATGGTCGCCCGGCTCCGTGACTGGACGACTCAAGGGTGTCTGCATTACCCAGGCCACTGACCAG
>JAHEKQ010000049.1 GCA_024638265.1 Flammeovirgaceae bacterium | reverse complement strand
GACATCTGCCATTACCGAACCGGTCGTCCATCCACCAAAATGTTCAATCCCTGCGGCCTCGGATATCTCAGTAAACATAAATGCCCCTTGATTCAGGTATAACCTGTCTTCATTCTGGTTGGATGTAAAGAAAAGATCCAACATCCCATCATTATTTACATCACCAACTTCCAACCCACCAACCCACCAACCCACCATCATGCAAACGATTGCATTTCCAGAAATATTTACATAATTTAACTTAGTGTGTTATAACATTAATAAAATGGTCTCAATGCGTGATCATTGTGTTACTATCTCTTAACAAATAAACCGACGTATGAAAAAATTACTACTCACGTTTTTTCTTGTTCCACTGACCATTTTTGCAATGGCACAGGGAACTGTTTCCGGACAGGTAATTGATCCTGACGGATCCGGAATACCGGGTGTCAACGTAGTTGAAAAAGGCACCACAAACGGTACGGCGACTGATTTTGATGGGAATTACACCCTCAATGTCGGTGCCAATGCTACACTCGTATTCTCATTTATCGGATACCAGACGCAGGAAGTTGCGGTAGGAAGCAGGAGCACGGTCAACATAACCATGGCTCTTGATATTACAGAACTTTCTGAGATCGTGGTAATCGGTTATGGTGAAGTGGAAAAAGATGATGCCACTGGTGCAATCTCCTCCGTAACTTCGGAAGAGTTCAACAGCGGTGTGATCGCTTCTCCTGAACAGCTGTTCCAGGGAAAGGCCGCCGGTGTACAGATCACTACCAACAGTGGTGAGCCAGGTGGCGCCTTGAATATCAGAATCAGGGGTACTTCCTCGATCCGATCCGGAAACAACCCCTTGTTTGTGGTGGACGGTGTTCCCCTCGGTGGAGGTGAAACTTCTGCAGGTGGAAACAGTGCCTTTGGATCTTCTACAGCTAAGAACCCATTGACATTCCTCAACCCTAACGATATCGCTTCAATCGATATATTGAAAGATGCATCTGCTACAGCTATATATGGTTCCAGGGGTGCAAACGGGGTAATAATTATTACTACTAAGTCGGGAAAATCCGGACAGAGTCAACTCGACTATTCTTACAACCTGGGAATTGCCAACGTGGCTAATAGATACGATTTGCTTTCTGCCGATGAATTTGTTACAGGATGGCAACAGTACAATCCCTCAGGCGATCCTAATACCATTAATTTTGGAGCTAACACTGACTGGCAGGATGAATTATTCAGGACAGCCTATACAAGCACTCATAACCTGAGTTTCGGTGGTGGATCAGAACTCGGAAACTACCGGGCTTCTATCAGTTTACAGGACCAGGAAGGAACGGTTAAGGAAAGTGCGATGCAGAGGATCACGGCAAGATTTAATGGAAACAGAAATTTCCTGGATGACAGGTTGAAGATTGCCACCCAGATGACGATTTCTGACATTCATGACGATAATGTTCCTATTGCAGATAACCCCGGATTTGAGGGTGACCTCATCGGTGCGGCCATTAAGCTTAACCCGACTATTCCGGTATACAATAGCGCATCGGTTAATGATGGCTCCGGAGATCCTGACGGATCACCTTTCCAGCTGAGTAATACAGAGCCTAACCCGATCGCAATGCTCGAATACACTGATATGTTTACCAATACCTTAAGGTTCCTCGGAAACATCAACGCGAGCTATGAGATCGTTGACGGACTTACTATCAACACCTTATATGGTATTGACAGGTCATCGGCCACAAGGAAAGACTTGTTCTCTAATAACTTGAATTTCCAGCAGATCCGACCTGATGGTAGCTTCCTCGGTGGAAGGTATTTTGCATACTACAATGACATCACGAATACCACTTGGGAATCTTATGTGAACTACAACACTGATGCGGGTGACATTAACATCGATGCAACAGTAGGATATTCGTTACTCTCATTTGAGAACACCTTTAATGGCTGGCAGGTTGCGGGTTTCAGAACTTCAGACCTCAACACGATGTTGAATAACATTTCATCTTATGATTTTGCTAATGGTGGTGCAACCCCTACCAACAGCTCATATACTAAAGATGAAATTCAGTCATTCTTCGCCAGGGGCGTTGTTAACATTTCTGACAAGTATATAATCACAGCAACAATCAGAGCAGATGGTTCCACTCGATTCGGACCTGACAATGCCTACGGTATATTCCCTTCAGGTGCCTTAAAGTGGAGACTGGGAAGTGAAGATTTCATGCCCAGTAGCCTTGAAGATGTTGCTTTGAGAGTCGGTTGGGGAGTTACAGGAAACCAGGAATTTGGTCACAACCTGTACACCCGACGACAGCGATATGGAGACTATGGACTTAATAATGGTGGTTCGATCGACTCAGCACCTGGTCTTGCCGATGTTGCATTTGCTAACCCGGCTCTTCAGTGGGAAACTACATCACAATTTAACGTTGGAGTTGATTTCGGACTACTTGAAGGAAAGCTTTCCGGTTCACTTGATTACTACACCAAGGTAACCAAGGATCTTCTCTTCCAGACCTTCGCCGCTCAACCTGCTCCACAGCCCTTCGTTTGGGAAAACTTGGATGCGGAAGTGGTAAACTCAGGTCTTGAAATAGCATTAGATTACGTGGCGGTAGATAATACCGATCTCAATTGGGATATTAACGGTAATGTATCATTCAATAGTAATATTGTAAATGCCGGCCCTTCTGTTCTTTATAATACCGGAGCTATTAACGGCCAGGGACTTACTGGAGCATTTGCCCAGCGAATCGCAGACGGTCAACCACTCTACGCCTATTTCCTTAGAGAGTTCGCGGGATTCAGTCCCGATGGTTCTACCCAGGAATATGTTGGTGGTGATGTTCAAAAGTTCGTCGGAAAGAGTCCACTTCCTACAGTAAATGCGGGTTTAACCAATACGCTTGGATATAAGGATTTTACCTTGCAGGTGTTTTTCGCCGGCCAGTTTGGCCACTGGATTTACAGTAATACAGGTAACGCATTCTTCACTGCCGGTTCAATCGCAGGTGGTCGAAATGTTACCAAAGACGTATTGACCAATGGTGAAGCAAGTACCAATGCCCCTGATGTATCTACAAGGTTCCTTGAAAAAGGTGATTTTGTCAGACTTCAGAACCTTGTACTCGGATATAATGTTCCTATCAATTCTGACAAGATCAATTCGTTGAGAATCAGCTTGACAGGACAGAACCTGGCGGTATTTACCAGCTATAGTGGACAAGATCCTGAAGTGAATGTCAATAAGTCTATTGATGGTATTCCTTCATTTGGCATTGACTATACAACCTATCCTCGAGCGCGAACATGGGTCTTAGGACTTAATGTTGGATTTTAGTAATTTTCTAACGGAAAAATTTTAAAGATGAAAAAGACTGTAAAATTATTAGTGGGAGTTATGGCCCTGTCGGTAGCGGCAGTAGGCTGTACAGATTTGACGGTTGAGGAAACAGACTCAACATTCGTAGACGAAGGAGGATCAGGTGGTGGTGGAGACCCTGCCGACCTCTTACAGACAAATTATAATGACTTGGGGGCAGTGACCGACCAGGCGAATATTTATTCCCTGCACAATCACACTTCCGATGAAATGATCCCCCCGACTCGTGGAGTTGACTGGGGAGATAACGGGGTGTGGAGAACACTTCATGCGCATACCTGGGATCCTGCTCATTCTTATGTGACCGGCTCCTGGAATCAACTCAATGAGAGAGTGTTCAGAGCTTCACAAACTCTTGATGCGGGACCGAGTGCTCAACAAGCTGCTGAGGCCAAAGTACTCAGGGCCTACTTCATGCACCAGATACTTGATTTCTGGGGTGTAGTTCCTTTCAGGGAAGTGGATGAAGGTCCAGAGATAGATCCCCGGGTACTTACTGCCCAGGAGGCCTTTGATTTTATACTTAACGACCTGGAGAGTTCTGTAGCTGACCTACCTACAATAGGTCCCGGTGCTCAAAACCACCAGGTGAGTAAAGCATTTGCTAATTTCCTTATTGCTAAAATGTATCTTAATAAAGCTGTTTACACGCTGTCTCCGACAGATCGTGCCGCAGGCGGATATACTTTTGACAATGCAGATATGGATGCTGTAATTGCTGCAGTGGATGCCATTGAAGCAGATGGCTATTCTTTGGACCCTGATTACTTCAATATTTTCCATCCGACCACTTCTGCGAGTGAAGGTATCATGCATTCTCCTTCGGGAAGTCCCGCTAACAGGATGTACATGACAACCCATTACAGCCAGAACCCTAGCGGATGGAATGGATTTACAACGCTTGCAGATTTTTACAATGTTGCTGCTGCGGATGCAAACGACCAGAGACTTGGTTTTGGACCAGGCACAACAGGGTTTGATGTCAACGGCTGGACTTTCACGGGTGATAATGCAACCGGTATTGGTTACGGATTCCTCATTGGTCAACAGTACAATGATGATGGTACTGAGACTATTGACAGCCGTAGCCAGAATCCTCTGAGCTTTACGCCTGACGTACCTCTTGCCGGTGCTTCTACGGATAAAGGAATCAGGATTATGAAGTATCACCCTTCCTCGTCTGACTTTGGAACACAGAACTATATCATTGCACGATATGGTGATGCTTTCCTGATGAGGGCTGAAGCGCTTTTGAGAAAAGGAGATGCTCCCGGAGCTTCCACTGAAGTTGATGAACTGAGAACAGCACGTGGTGCTGCCTTGCTCAGTGGTAATATCGACCTGGCCGGAATGCTGGATGAAAGAGGTAAGGAATTGTACTGGGAAGGAGTCAGGAGAACTGATCAGATCAGGTTTGAGACTTTTACCAGTACCTGGAGTGAGAAATCAGTGACAGATGCGGACAAAGTAGTATTCCCCATCCCTGCTGTAGCATTGGGATCTAATCCTAATCTCACACAAAATCCCGGTTACTAAGATTTAACTAATCGATAGATGAGGTAGTCCTGTCACGGGACTACCTCTTTTTCGTTATGCGTATTTTCGCAGTACTTTTTTATATAACTATATTTTACTCCTGCTCGAGCCAGGAGGAGAAAACACTTTTTTCCAATATAGCCGGCGATCAATCCGGGATTGACTTTATCAATCAACTCCGGGATGAAGAGGGCTTTGACGTCTTCCGGTACCGCAACTATTATAATGGTGGAGGGGTGGCAATTGCCGATTTTAATAATGATTCGCTCTCCGATATCTATTTCGTATCCAACCAGGAACAAAATCACCTCTATTTAAACCGAGGTAGCCTCCAATTCGAGAGAATAGAACAGGCCCAGGGCACAAAACCCTGGTCTACCGGTGTAGCCGTTGCCGATGTGAATGGAGACGGGTGGCAGGATATATATGTCTGTAATTCCGGCGACCTGAAGGGCAATGACCGTGGAAATGAGCTATTTATTAACAACGGTGATGGCACTTTCTCAGAAAAGGCGAAACAATACGGTCTAGCCGATTCCGGCTTTTCCACCCATGCCGTATTTTTCGATTTCGATCACGATGATGACCTCGATTGCTACCTGCTCAATAATTCCTTTCATCCCGTTTCTTCATTACCCATCCAAAATACCCGGAATAAAAGAGACCAGTCGGGGGGTGGCGATAAATTCTACCTGAATGAAGGCGGAAAGTTTGTTGATGTCAGTGACTCTGTAGGGGTTTATGGCAGTGTGATTGGGTTCGGACTTGGAATTACCCTGCTCGATATCAATGATGATAGTTATACAGATATCTATATTTCCAATGACTTTTTTGAAAGGGACTACCTCTACATTAATCGAGAAGGAAAGTACTTCGAGGAATCTTTAGAAGAGTATTTTGATCAGATCAGCCTGTTCTCCATGGGTGCGGATGCCGCGGATCTCAACAATGACGGAAAAGAGGAGGTATTCGTGACCGATATGCTTCCCGCAGACCGTGAACGATTAAAAAAGACCACAAATTTTGAGACTCCCGACTTGTATCGCCTTAAAAACTCCCGGGGTTTCTACAATCAGTTTATGAAGAATACCCTCCAATGGAATAATGGAGACGGAACTTACTCGGAATTGGGTCGTCAACTTGGTGTGAGCGCCAGTGATTGGTCATGGGGAGCCCTGATGTTCGATATGGACAATGACGGCTATCGGGAAATATTTGTGGCAAATGGGATTTATAAGGATGTTACCGATCAGGATTTTATTGCCTATTTTGCCAGTGAAGAAAATCTTAAAGCAGCTGTTGAAGGTAATGAGGTGAGTTTTAAGGACTTTGTAGACAGGATGCCTTCCAACCCGATTCCCAATGTTGTATTCACTTTGGATTCCACAGGAGAATATTTTGATACAGCTTCTGAATGGGGACTCGGAACACCTTCTTTTTCAAACGGTGCGGCCTACGGGGATCTCGATAATGATGGCGATTTGGAGCTTGTGGTCAATAATCTAAACCAACAGGCTTTCATCTATAAAAACAACAGTTCAGAATTAATCGGAAACAACTATCTGCGGCTGAGAATACTAGGAAGCGGGTCAAATAAATTCGGGATTGGGGCCAAAGTCAATATTCATTGCGGCCGCGAAATAATTTCTTACAGTCATTACCCAGTCCGTGGTTTTCAATCCTCCATGGATTATTTCCCTGTTATTGGCTTGGGAAACAGGACAGTTATTGACAGCATTACCCTGGAATGGAAGGGTAATTCCGGTGTGATCATGGAAGTTAATCCGAACTCTCTGGTTGAGATTGATTTACAGGAATTAACGACTTTAAAAGAGGGAAATCCGTCCGGTAAAGCGGTATTATTTTCAAAACAGGAAACGGGAATCGTTCACCAAGAGAACCTCTACGATGATTTTGATTTCAATAGACTGGTCTATCACGGGCTTTCCAGGGAAGGACCTGCCGTGGCGGTGGCAGATTTGAACGGTGATGGGCAAGATGACCTATATGTGGGAGGAGCAATGGGTACCCCGGGAGATATCTGGATGTCCAAGGGGGATTTCAGGTTTGAACCGACACTGGACCCCATATTCCGGGAAGTTGAGATGTCGGAAGAAGTCGATGCCGTATTTTTTGATGCGGATAATGACGGTGACGATGATCTCTATATAGTGACAGGTGGAGTAGAATTTCCGGAGGACCGGCGACTCTTCCTGGATAGGTTATATCTCAACGACGGGATACGGCAGGGTAAAATTCAATGGAGAAAGTCAGAGGGTCTTGTGGCTATACCTTATTCCGGTTCTGTAGTGCGTCCCGCAGATTTTGACAAGGATGGCGACATGGATCTTTTCCTGGGTGCCAGGTCAATTCCAAACGAATACGGCAGGAATGCCTCCAGTTATCTTCTTGAAAATGACGGTAGTGGGACTTTCATTGATGTAACAACCAAATATATCAGCCAGTTATCCAATTTGGGCATGGTCACTGATGCCCAATGGGTCGACTATGATAATGATGATGATAGCGATCTGGTGGTGGTGGGCGACTGGATGCCGATCATGGTATTTGAGAACAGGGGCAATTTCATTCAACGCAAAATGAATTTCCCAGGCTTGGAAAATTCGGATGGCTGGTGGAAGAGTGTGAAAGTCAGCGACCTGGATGGCGATGGGTACCAGGACCTGATCCTTGGGAATTTCGGGACTAACTCTATGTTCAAGGCATCGGAAACTCACCCGGTTCGAGTGTATATGAACGATTACGATAATAATGGCTCCCTGGATCATGTGTATACTTTCCGTTCCGGTGAACGTTTTATTCCGTATCACGTACGTGAAGCTATGACCGAGCAGCTGGTATTTCTGAAAAAGAAATTCCCTTCGTTTGCGGAATACTCGGATAAATCCATTGATGAAATTTTCAATCCAGATCAGGTTGATGGAAGTGTAAGATTAGACGTATATAATTTACAGTCTTCGGTGGCGTATAACCAGGGGGGTGAGGGCTTTCAACTGAAGTCCTTACCAAAAGAAGTACAGGTATCACCCGTATTTGAGATCATGGTAGAAGATGTTAACCTTGACGGAACGAAGGAAATAATCATGGTGGGGAACTACTCTAACGTCAAACCCGAGGAGGGAATCTATGATGGCAATCATGGGATCATCCTTGAAAAAAAGGGTAATGACTGGCGTGTCATGAGTTACTCCGAATCAGGGTGGTACCTGAAAGGTGACATCCGAGCCTTGAGAATATTAAAAGGAAAAAACGGTAAGGCAATTTTTGTTGGTAAAAATGACGAGGATGCTGAGATATATAGGTATTAGTGTAGTTGGATGGTTGCTGATTTCTTGTGGAGGAAAAGATACTCTCTTTACTGAGCTTCCTTCCACGCAAACCAATATTGATTTCATCAACCGATTGACCCCGACTGCTGAACTCAATATTTTTAACTACCTGTATTTCTACAACGGTGCAGGGGTAGCTGCCGGAGATCTCAATGGCGATGACCTGCCCGATCTGTATTTTGTCTCCAACCAGGAAACTGACCGGTTATTTATCAACAAAGGTGAAATGAATTTCCAGGATGTTTCTAAAACTCTCGGAGAGGTCCCACGGGCAAACAAGTGGGCCACTGGAGTCACTATGGCCGATGTCAACGGGGATGGCAAGTTGGATATTTACGTGAGTGAGGTTGGGGCATATCTCGGTATCGAAGGCCAAAACCGACTCTACATCAACAAAGGAAATGACGAAAAGGGCAACCCAATCCTTGAGGAGGAATCCAAAAAGTATGGACTGGACCTCGTAGGATTTGGAACCCAGGCTGCCTTTTTCGACTATGATCTCGACCATGACCTCGATGTCTACATCCTGAATCACAGCGTTCACTCCAACGGGACTTTCGGGCGATCGGAAATCAGGGACGAATCTCACCCTTTGGCCGGTGACAGGCTCATGAAAAACGAGAATGGAAAGTTCGTGGATGTAACCGAAGAATCCGGAATTTACAACTCCCCCCTGGGATATGGACTTGGGATCGGGATATCAGATATTAACAGTGACGGGTACCCGGATATCTATGTAGGAAATGATTTTCACGAAGACGATTATCTCTATATCAATAATGGGGATGGTACTTTCCGGGAATCGCTCGGAGAAATGATTCGACACACTTCCCGATTCTCCATGGGCAATGATCTTTCGGATATAAATAACGATGGCCTGGTCGATATTCTATCACTTGATATGCTTCCCAGGGAATATGATAAACTCAAATCTTCAGCCGGTGAGGAAGCCTATGATGTTTACCAGTATAAACTCAAGTACGGTTACAAAGACCAGTTTGCACGCAATACCCTTCAGCTGAATCGTGGCAATAATAAGTTCAGTGAAGTAGGCTTAATGGCAGGAATTGCAGCAACGGATTGGAGCTGGTCGGGACTGATATCTGATTTTGACCTGGATGGGTACAATGATTTATTTATTGCCAATGGGATAAAGGGGAGAACGAACGATCTGGACTACATCAATTTTATCTCCAACGATGCCATTCAAAACCGTTTGGAGGGAGACATGACGGAGGAGGAGTTAGTCTTGACCGAAAAGATGCCTGTGGTGAAGGTTCCCAACTATGCCTTCAGGAATGTTAATGGTTTGAGATTTGAGAATGCTTCCGCCGAATGGGGCCTGGGCAAGGAAACATTTTCCAACGGAGCGGTGTACGCTGATTTGGATCTCGACGGTGACCTGGACCTGGTCATCAATAATATTGACCAGGAAGCCTTGATTTACCAAAATAATTCAAAAGAGGCTACCAATGGGAGGAATCACATTGCCCTAAAGTTTCAAGGACCACCGGGAAACCGATTTGGTGTGGGAACAAAGGTTAGTATTCAAATCACTGATTCAATTACGCTTTACAAAGAGTTATATCCCACACGGGGATTCCAGTCATCCGTACCCAATGTTCTCCACTTCGGGCTGGATAGTCTTACAAAGGTTACAGTAAATGTCACCTGGCCAGGTGGACGAAAACAAAAGCTCGAGAACGTCAATGGCAACCAGTTACTTACCATTGATTATAGTAATGCAGACAGTTCTTTCATTGAAGAGGAATCTTTTAGTATTCAGTTGGCAAAAGACATTACTGCTGAGACGGGGGTTGAGTTTAAGCATGATGAAAATGATTTTGTGGAATTCCATCGTGAGGGATTGATACCTCATATGATTTCTGCCGAGGGGCCGGCCTTTGCAAGGGGAGATGTGAACGGGGATGGACTTCACGATTTTTTTCTCGGTGGGGCCAAGCGACAGCCTGGCTATTACTTCATCCAGGATGCGGACGGAACGTTTGCCCAGGTAAAATTGATGGAAGACTCCACATACGAAGATGTGGATGCAGTTTGGGCGGATTTCAACCGGGATGGTAATGAGGACCTGCTGATACTTAGCGGGGGAAATGAATTCAGGGGCAACTCCATTTATAACCAGCCGAGATTGTACTTAAACAGGGGCAATGGGTTCTTAGAGAGAGATTCTACCTGGGTTCCGGAAATCTATCTCAACGGTTCAGTTTTAGCGGCAAGCGATTTCGACCGGGATGGGGATGTGGATGTATTCATGGGTGCCAGGAGCGTTCAGTGGAATTATGGATTTTACCCTGAGAGTTACCTGCTGATTAATACGGGATCAGGATTTTCAGTCGATGATTCATTTCGTGAAACCGGGCAGTCACTGGGAATGGTGACCGCCGCACAATGGGCCGATTTGGATAATGATACATATCCCGAATTAGTGGTGGCTGCAGAATGGCAGAATATGCAATATGTAACCAGAAAGGGCGGGAGCTGGGAAAGGGTTGAGTTTCAGGGCACGGAAAACCTTTGGTATAGCCTGGATGTAAGGGACCTCGACCAGGACACCAGGCCCGATATAATTGCAGGTGGATTAGGGTTGAACTCTAAGCTTGCAAACCGGGAAAGGGTAAATATGTACGTGACGGACTTTGATGACAATGATGCAGTGGAACAAATTATCACCTACGTTGAAGATGGAAAGGAATACCTGTTTGCAGAAAAAGATGAACTCACCAGCCGAATGCCTGGGTTGAAGAAAAAATTTAATGATTACAGGAGTTTTTCCATAGCAGATTTTAAGCAGGTAATTCCTGAAAGCAAGATCAGGGAATCCGTGAAGTTATCAATTGGTGATACAAGGTCTTCCGTATTCTATCAACGGAATTTTATGGAATTTGAAAGAGAACCGATGCCTCTTAAGGCACAAATGACACCACTTAGGACGTTGTTCAGCGGGGATTTTAACCTGGATGGTTCCAATGATGTACTGGGGGCCGGGAATATGTACCGTGTAAACATACAAAGGGGTAAATATGATGCTTCCTATGGTGAAATGATGTTAAACCAGGGCTTGTATGGACTCAAGTATGTGGAAAACTCATTTCACAATATTTATCTTGAAGGTGAAATAGTGGAGATCGATTACCTGGTGATC
Organism: Flammeovirgaceae bacterium; assembly: GCA_024638265.1. Lineage (GTDB taxonomy): Bacteria > Bacteroidota > Bacteroidia > Cytophagales > Cyclobacteriaceae > JAHEKQ01. Next base: position 11,683 of record JAHEKQ010000049.1, on the reverse strand, counting down.
AAGGGGTTGCCATGTATAATCGTCGTAAGGAATAATGACAGCCCGGTGATTTACCGGGTTGATTTTGCAGGAGAAACCATGTAGCGGATGAAGAAATATTTGATTACACTCCTATTATCGATGCCAATGGCCCTGGTTGCACAGGACGCCTGGCAAATTGAGGCAGAGGACATTGATCCTAACAATTACTATGGTATCACGGTGGCTAACGGGATGGTGGGCATTGTCTCCTCTCCCGATCCGATGAAGGTCAGTGCGGTGGTATTGAATGGTGTATATGATAACTACCAACGCGGCAGGGTGAGTAATATCCTGAAATCCTTCAATCATGTGAATATGAACCTGGAGGTGAATAGCCGCCGGATTGACAGGAACTTAATTGATAATTACAGGCAGGTCCTGAATATGAAAGAGGCCAGCCTGGTTACTCAATTTGATGTTGGAGACGATATTTCAGTAAAACACTCCCTGATGTCCCTTCGACATCTCCCATTCACTTCTTTAATCATTGTGGAAATTACTGCGAAGACTGATGTTCAAATCAGCCCTCATAGCGTGATCGAGGCGCCGGACCATTTGAATGATGTCCGCAATTATTTCAGCCAAATCGACCGTCCCCACGTACTGATCCCCCTGATGACCTCAGTAGCCAATAGTCCGTCCGGTAAATACAAGGTAGCCGCCTCTACCAGTTTTGTTTTCCCTGAACACCACGGGGAGGAGCCTGTATTAATCCACGAAGACTGGGATTTCAATATGCACCTCATGAAGTTCCGGAAGGACCTAAAAAAAGGAGAGACCTACCGTTTCGGATTGGTAGCCTCTACTGTCAGCAGCGAGCATTTCGAAGACCCGTATAACGAGGCAGAAAGACTGACCATTTATGCAAAGCTGGAGGGAATCGAACGCCTGGTCACCCGGCACAAGTCAGAATGGGCCAAGCTCTGGGAAAGCGATATTATCATCAAAGGGGACCCGCAGACGCAGCAGGAAGTGCGGTCAGCATTATACCACCTGTATTCTTTTGCAAGGGAGGGAACGGCCTATAGCCTTTCCCCCATGGGGCTGTCAGGCCTTGGCTATAATGGCCATGTATTCTGGGACACTGAATTATGGATGTATCCCCCATTGTTGATGCTTCAACCCGATATTGCCAGGTCATTACTCGAATATCGTTTTCAGCGCCTGGAGGCCGCAAGGAAAAATGCATTTGCCCATGGCTATCAAGGGGCAATGTTTCCCTGGGAGTCTGCAGATGATGGTTCCGAGGATACCCCGGTGTGGGCACTCACCGGTCCATTTGAGCATCATATATCGGGAGATATTGCCTGGGCTTTTTGGAACTATTATCGCGTAACGGGAGATAAAAAATGGTTGGAAAACAGGGGCTATCCGGTAATACGTGAGGTAGCGGAATTCTGGGCCAGTCGTGTAGAGAGAAATGGCACCGGACAATATGATATTAACAATGTGGTAGGTGCTAACGAATGGGAGGAGAATATCGATAACAATGCGTTTACTAATGCGGTTGCGATCTTGTCGCTGAGGTATGCAGACCAGGCGGCGCGCGAACTTGGTGAGGATCCCGATCCGGACTGGTTGCACGTAGCGGAAAACATTCCCATCCTGAAGTTTGAAGATGGAACGACCAGGGAGAATGCCACTTTCCAGGGTCAGATGATCAAACAGGCAGATGCTAACCTGCTGAGTTATCCACTGGAGTTTATTACCGATAAGGCTCAGATTGAAAAAGATCTGAAGTACTACGAAACGAGGATGTCACCTGACGGACCGGCTATGGGTTTTTGCGTACTCGCAACATTATATGCTAAATTGGGTGAAGCCGAAAAAGCCTACGGAATATTTACACGCAGTTACAGACCCAATAAGGTGCCTCCATTCGGCGTGCTGTCAGAGACGGCCGGGGGAACAAACCCTTATTTTGCCACTGGAGCAGGTGGATTGCTCCAAACCGTACTAGGAGGTTTCGGAGGCTTAAGAATTACTGATAAAGGGATTATAGAAACAAAACAAGTACTACCGGGGAAATGGAAAGATTTGGAAATAAAGGGATGGTACAAGAGATAAGACGGAACGGATTATTTATTTTCTTTTTGATAATTATCATGGCGGTAACAAGCTGCCGTGAGACGCGTGAGGTGGAGGTCAAGCCCATGGAGCTTCATAACGCCATGCAAAAACTGACCGATGTGATCGTACATGATATATTTTCCCCACCCGCGGCAAGCAGGGTTTATGCGTACCCCAGTATCGGTATGTACGAAGTACTCGCGTTGGGAGACCCATCGTTTAAGAGTTTATCCGGGCAGCTCACGGACTTTGATCCGATTCCGGAACCGAAAGGTGAGATCAATTATGGCGTTGCGGGATTGGAGGTATTTCTGACGTTGGGAAAACAGTTGATATTTTCTGAAGACAGGATGGAAGAATTCAGGATTCAATGGCATAAGGATCTCGATACCCGGGGTATAGATCCTGAAATCCTGGAGAATTCGATTTCTTATGCATGGGAAGTCAGGAGTCATATGTCGAAATGGATCGATAGTGATAACTATAAACAAACCAGGACATTCCAGAAGTTTACAATCGCAGACAAGGAGGATCAATGGAGGCCCACCCCGCCGGGTTATATGGAAGCAATTGAGCCCCATTGGAATAAGATCAGGCCATTTGTCCTTGACTCTGCCACCCAATTTGTACCCGAAAGACCCACCGATTTCGATATATCGGAGGGAAGTCCCTTTTACGAGGAGATTATGGAGGTATACGAAACAGTCAATTCACTGGACGATGAGCAAGGGGAGATTGCCAGCTTTTGGGATTGCAATCCTTATGTCATGAATGTTCATGGACATGTCATGTTTGCTACGAAAAAGATTACACCGGGTGGACATTGGATTGGTATTGTGAAAATAGCATCCATCAAAGCGGGGGATAACCTTATAGAGGCCGCAGCAACCTATGCACTTACTTCCCTTACCCTGGCTGATGCCTTTATCAGTTGTTGGGACGAGAAATACCGGTCTAACCTTATCAGGCCTGAGACAGTGATCAATACCTATATTGATGAAGAATGGGTGCCATACCTACAAACACCACCATTTCCAGAGTATACCAGTGGACATAGTGTCATCAGTTCGGCCGCAGGGACCATGCTGACTTCAATCTATGGAGATAATTTTGCCTTTGCCGACAGCTCCGAGGTGAAGTATGGTCTGCCTGTAAGAAATTTTAATTCATTCAAAGATGCCTATAGGGAGGCCGCCATAAGCAGACTTTACGGGGGAATTCACTATATGCCTGCCATCGAGAACGGGGTAGACCAGGGAGAGGCGCTTGGTTCCTTTGTGGTTAACTCAATTGATATCAAGTGATGAGAAAGATTCTTATTGTTTTACTTTTTTTTCTAGGGGTATCGTGTACCCCGGAACAGCCCTATACCTTTAACGACTATTTCTCATCGCGTTTATTCATCGATGTTCAGACCGCCGGTGTTTTTGAAGACTCCAAGACCTTTGTCGATTGTATACCCAAAAACGGGGATTTGAGAGCGACTGTGGAAAAATACAATTCAGCTGTTTCGGGGGGAGAAGTGGATCTGGAATCCTTCGTTCTTGAAAACTATTACCTGCCTGAAAACACGGCTGCAGATTTCGTTTCTGATACTACCAAGCCGATGATGGAGCATATTGAGGATCTCTGGCCGGTACTTACCAAGGATCCGAATGTGGCAATCCGCGGATCCAGTCTTATCCCACTGGGGAGTAGCTATGTAGTTCCCGGGGGAAGGTTCAGGGAGGTGTATTACTGGGACTCATACTTCACTATGGAGGGTCTAGTCCTTTCCGGGCATGGCGAGGTAGCCGTGAATATGGTGAACAATTTCTCGTCCCTGATCGACTCTATTGGCTTTATTCCCAACGGAAATCGAGCTTATTACCTGGGCAGGTCCCAACCCCCGTTCTATTCCCTCATGGTTGACCTTGTTTCCTCTGAGGACCGTGATTTGTTTGTCAGCTACCTTCCCTACCTGGTGAAAGAGTATGAGTTTTGGATGGCCGGTACAGAAATGCTTGACTCAATAAAGGCATACCGGAGGGTAGTAAAAATGCCTGATGGGAGTGTCCTGAACCGGTACTGGGATGACAAGTCGGGTCCCCGGCCGGAATCGTTTCGTGAGGATGCAGAACTGGTTCATGAACATGGACTGAATTCAATAAATGCCTATAAACATCTTAGGGCCGGAGCCGAGTCAGGCTGGGATTATAGCAGTCGATGGTTCAGGGATAAAACTAACCTGCAAACCATTCACACAACAGATATTATCCCCGTCGACCTTAACAGCCTCCTCTATTTCCTTGAGATGATGATCGCCAAGGGGTACAATTGGAGTGATGATCTGGAGGCAGCAGATATCTATATTGAAAAGGCTGCGAACCGTAAGGAGGCTATACAGAAATTCCTTTGGGATGAAGAAAAGGGCTTTTACGGGGATTATGATTGGAAGACCGATGAACTAACAGGGGTTTGGTCACTCGCAGCAGCCTATCCCCTGTATTTCAGAATTGCTGATAAAGGACAGGCAAGCTCTGTTGTGGATATCCTTCTTACTGATTTTTTACAGGACGGTGGATTTGTAACCACCTTAAATGAAACCGGACAGCAATGGGATTATCCGAATGGATGGGCTCCGCTTCAATGGATATGTATCAGTGCATTATACAATTATGGCTACGTAGATGAGGGTCATGAAGCGGCCCGTATGTGGCTGAATAGAAATGAAGAGGTCTACCGGTCAACCGGAAAAATGATGGAGAAATACAATGTAGTCGATACCGGGCTCTCTGCGGGGGGCGGTGAATATCCGCTTCAAGATGGGTTCGGATGGACCAACGGTGTCGCTATCGCCCTGGATGAAGTGCTCCAAAAAGAAAAATCAGTAGTCATCGAAAACTAAACTTCCTAAACCTACCCAAAACCAAAAGAGATTCTTATGGATAGTATTGGACTGAGTACCATTGACATAGTCATACTCGTAGTATACCTGACTGGTATCGTTGTATATGGTCTGAAAAAGGGTAAACAGCAGAATTCTGAAGAGTATTTCCTTGCAGGACGCGACATGACCTGGCCAATTATCGGGATATCACTTTTTGCTGCGAATATTGGGTCCAATACCCTCATCGGACTGACTTCGGATGCATTTCAGACCAATGTGGCTGTCTATAACTATGAATGGATGGCAGCCGTGGTATTGGTCATCTTTGCCATATTCTTTCTGCCGTTTTATCTCCGATCAAAGGTCTATACCATGCCTGAGTTCCTGGAAAGGCGATTCGATTCCCGGTCCAGGTATTTATTCTCAGGAATTACCGTGGTAGGTAACATTATTATTGATACCGCTTCCGGGCTTTATGCGGGTAACCTGATCCTGAAGATCATATTTCCGGAAGTTGATTCCTGGATCATTATATCCTTCCTGGCCTTTGCTGCGGCGGTTTATACCATTCCAGGTGGTTTATCCTCAGTGGTACATACCGAGGTTATCCAGGCTGTTCTGTTGATCTTCGGCTCCATACTAGTGACCTTTTTTGTTTTCAAGGAAGTTGGTGGCTGGTCGGGAATGATTGAGGGGCTTGAGGCGATGAGGTCTTCGGGTGAACTATCGAAAAGCCCTGATGAGATAATGAGCCTGGTCAGACCGGCGGATGATGACAGGCTGCCGTGGACCGGGCTTGTACTGGGTGTACCTTTGCTGGGATTTTATTTCTGGGCCAATAATCAATTTATGGTTCAGCGGGTATTGTCGGCTAAGGATCTTAACCACGGGCGATGGGGCGCACTTTTTGCCGGTCTCCTGAAGCTTCCCGTTTTATTCTTCATGGTTCTCCCGGGTGTAGCCGCCATTGTTCTCTTTTCGGATATGGATATCAGTTTTCTCAATTACACTATTACACTTAATGGACAGGAGCAGGTGTGTGCCGACCTCAACGATTGTCCAAACATGACCTATCCACTGCTCATATATAAGCTGTTGCCAACAGGAATTCTTGGGTTGGTGATTGCAGGTCTTTTGGCCGCAATGTCATCAAGTATCTCGGCGACACTGAACTCGGCCTCTACACTCATCACTATGGACTTTGTTACCAAGATCAACAAGAATATCCAGGGCAAACGCCAGGTAAGGGCAGGACAGATTGCCACGGTTATTCTAGTGATACTGGCTGCAGCATGGGCACCTATGATTGAGTCTTTCGCGAGTTTATGGGAATACCTGCAAATTGTCCTGGGATATATAGCTCCTCCAATTGTGGCAGCTTTTGTGGCCGGGTTATTTATGAAAAGAACCAATGGGAATGGGGCTTTTGCCAGCCTGGTAATCGGGTATGCAAGTGTCCTTGCATTTGTTATTGTAAAATATACCGGGAATGCACCTGAATGGACCAATGTCCACTTCCTGCTTCAGGTACCTGTACTATTTTTCTTTTGCTTGATTATCAATGTATTAGTCAGTCAGTTCTCCGCTCCGCCCCCGGAAGAAAAAACAGAGGGCTTGACCTGGACCAGGACTTTATACCGTGAAGAAACACGTGAGTTAAAAGGTATACCATGGTATAGAAATTACCGTAGGCTTGCCGTTTTATTGCTGATCACCACTGCAATAATTGTCATATGGTACTGGTAAAATGGATGTCGGGAGTCTATTTCAACTGAAGTGGGAGAGTATCGAAAAGGAAGCAAGTGAATTGTTTCATGAGCTTTATGGGGATGACAATGACGCATTTTACTCCCTGAAAAGGACCTTACAACTCAGATTATCCGAAAGATCCGATGAATTAAGCACTCGTGACCAGGTGAAAGTGGCGGATCCTGGCTGGCACCAATCCAACCGCTGGGTGGGAATGATGTTTTACGTCGATCGTTTTGCAGGGAAAATTCCTGATGTTGAAGGTCGGCTGGATTACCTTGAGGAATTGGGGATTAATCTCGTCCATCTGATGCCCATTCTGAAAAGGAGAGAGGGTGAAAATGATGGTGGCTATGCTGTGAGTGATTATTCCACAATCGACCCGCAATTCGGAAGTAATGAAGACCTGATTCGGCTGATAAGTGAGTTGCACAAACGGAACAGCCTTGTAATGATGGATATGGTGCTCAATCATACCGCCGATGACCATGCATGGGCCCTTAAGGCAAAAGAGGGCGATCCTGACTATCTCGATTATTTTTATCACTTTTCAGAAAAGGCGGAGATCGAAAAGTTCGATCCCTACATGCCGGAGATATTTCCTGCAACAGCTCCTGGTAGCTTCAGTTACATCGGGGAACTCAACAAATGGTTAATGACGGTATTTTACCGCTACCAATGGGACTTAAACTACCGGAATCCTAAAGTATTAAATGAGATAATTTCAGCATTGTTGACCATCGCCAACTGGGGAGTGGACATAATCAGGCTTGATGCCATAATATTTATATGGAAAAAGCACGGAACTGAATGTCAAAACCTTCCCGAGGTTCACAAAATTGTCAGGCTGTTAAAATTATTTACTTCTTGTGTTGCTCCTGGATTGCTCTACCTGGCGGAGGCAATAACAACGAAGGATGAAGTGGCGCCGTATTTTGGAAGCGCGGAAAAACCCCAATGCGATTTCGCTTACAACACTGCGCTGATGTCCTGCCTTTGGGATGCAATGGTGAGGGGAAATACCAGGCTTCTCAATCAAATATATAAAGCGATGCCTTCAATCCCCGGCCATACTTCCTGGTTGAATTACATACGATGCCATGACGATATCAGTATGGCTTTTACCGATGAGGACCTGGAAAAATTGGGCAATGATTCTGATCAGTACAGGCGTGAAACGGCTGCGAGAATGACAGGAGAATACCCGGGTAGTTTTTCAAAAGCTCTACTTTTCATGCCTGATGAAAATGACCCGAATAAGCGAGTAGCCTCCAGCCTTGCTTCCCTTTGCGGATTAGAAAAGGCCCGGGAATCCGGAGGCGGGTTAGAATTAGATCTGGCCTTTAAAAGGATGGAAATGCTACATGCGATTATCCTTTCAGTTGGCGGACTTCCCATGTTATATTACGGTGATGAATTGGCTATTACAAACGATTATGGATTCCTGGAGGATGAGAAGTTGAAGCTGGACACGCGTTGGGTATCACGACCTCAGATAGATTGGTCAAGGGCCCAGCTTCGGGAGAAACCGGGCACACTCGAAAACCGGGCATTTACTGATCTCCGGAATCTTATTGCGATAAGGAAAAGTTGTGAACCCTTTTCTGATAAGAATGATTTTAAGCTGATCCTTTGCGGCGATGATTTATTTTGTTTTGAGCGGGGTGCGATGGATAAAATTCTTTGTTTTTTCTATTTCGGACAGGTTCAAAGAAAATTTTCAATTTCCACGATATCCGGCAAGTACAGTGGAGGCACTTCTTTAATTAGGGAAGAATCCTACCAGCCCGGGCAAGAAATACTAATCGAACCCTATTCTTTTGATTGGGTCAAATTGAAGCTTTGATTCGTATCTTTGATATATGAAGGGAAAGAGCCCGGCTACCATCAAAGACATTGCTATTGTACTGGGAATTTCAACTTCTACAGTGTCCCGCGCCCTCCAGGATCACCCGGCCATAAGTAAAAAGACAAAGGAAAAAGTCTGGAAAGAAGCCAAAAGAATCAACTATGTCCCCAATACCCTTGCCAGGAGCCTTCGGCAAAAACGCTCTAAAACTATCGGGGTTGTCATTCCTGAGGTAGTCCACTTCTTTTTCAGTACCGTCATCAGCGGTATCGAAGATGTGGCTTACGAGAAGGGGTACTCGGTAATCCTGACGCAATCCAACGAAGAGTACGAAAGGGAGAAGATGAATATCAGCACACTTCTCAATCACAGGGTGGATGGATTTCTCATTGACGTAGCGCGCGACTCAAAAGATCTGTCTCATATTGAAATGATTCAAAAGAGAGGTACCCCCGTGGTTTTTTTCGACCGATTGGTCAGTGGATTAACGGGGGATCAGGTCGTAGTTAATGATTTTAAAGGAGCTTACCTCGCCACAGATCATCTCATTAATCTTGGATATACACGTATTGCACACCTTGCCGGGCCACCCGGGCTATCAATCACAGAGGACAGGCTTGAGGGTTATAAAAAGGCTCTCATGGATAAAAAGCTGGGGATCGATGAAAATATGATTGTTCATGGAGTAGGTGTCGATATCGATGTTACACGAAAGATTGCCTTTGAATTACTTTCCCGAAGACATCGTCCACAGGCCATCTTCGCAGTAAATGACCCGGCGGCAGTCGGAACTTTGGCAGCCGCCCAAGACCTTGGTATAAAGGTACCCGATGAGCTTGCCATTATTGGTTTCAGCAACTGGCAGTTTACCGAATTTACCAATCCCTCACTTAGTACCGTGGATCAACCCGGATACGACATTGGCCATCAGGCAGCGCTTCTGCTTATTGAGGAAATTGAGAGAGATGAGGAGGAGGGTCCGAAAGCTCCGGACAGGACGGTTGTTTTGGAAGCTTCCCTGATTCTGAGGCGGTCTACTCCCAAGCCTGAAAGCATGATTATTTAGTTGCAATCGATTGCAGAATTATGTCCATTCAAGCTCCTAATTTTACCTTCCCAGTTTGTAAATTTCATAGGATCTAGAATTAATTCATACCACGTATGTCTGTAGCCAGGAACTCTCGAACTAAGCTTACCAAAAGCCTTGGAACTCTTCTCGAATATGAAAAAACAGAGCAAGGAGTTTTACTGAAAACTGATTGTGGTATCGTTCAAACAACGATCTTCTCAAAGGATATTATTAGGGTTCACATTAATATGGACGGAGACTTCAGTCGACGATCCTATGCCGTGGTCATGAAGCCTCTGGATGTGGAATTCAAGTTGGAAGACAAAGAGGACTTACTGGAGTTGAGTACGGCCAGTGTGGTCATGAAGATCGCAAAGAATCCCGTCAGGATATCATTCTTCACACAGAATGAAGCAGCAATCAACGAAGATGAAGTTTTTGGCACATCCTGGAACGGGGAAAGGGTGACTACTTATAAGAAACTTCAACCCGGAGAAAGATTCATCGGCCTGGGTGAAAAGACTGGTCCACTCGATAAATCCGGGATGGGTTTTGAGAACTGGAATACAGATAGTTTTGCCTATCATGATGAACAGGATCCCCTGTATAGTACGATTCCGTTTTACTTGGGTATCCATAGTAATTTGTGCTACGGGATATTCTTTGATAATTCTCATAAGTCTCACTTCAACTTTGGAGCTTCGAATAACAGGTTTTCCAGCTTTGCAGCTGACAGCGGTGACATGGACTATTATTTCATCCATGGAGATTCGATCAAAGAGATTGTCAGGTCCTATTCCGACCTCACCGGTTATGCCGAAATGCCTCCACTCTGGAGTCTTGGCTACCAGCAATGCCGATATAGCTACTACCCGCAGGAGGAAGTATATTCCTTACTAAGGACATTCCGGGAAAAGGATATTCCCGCTGATACCATCGTATTCGATATCCATTACATGGATAAATACAAGATATTTTCCTGGGATAAGGACAGGTTCCCCAATCCCGAAAAAATGATCAGGGATTTGAAAGACGGCGGTTTTGAGGTGGTAGTGATGTGTGATCCGGGAATAAAAGTGGAAGAGGGTTACGAGCCCTACGATGATGGCCTGAAAGAGGATATCTTTATTAAGTACCCTGATGGAGAACCTTATACGGGCGAGGTTTGGCCGGGATGGTGTCATTTTCCTGACTTCACTTCTCAGAAAGCCAGGGAATGGTGGGGTGAGAAGCTCCAATATTATGTTGATCAGGGTGTTGAAGGCTTCTGGAATGATATGAATGAAATTGCGACTTGGGGCCAAACACTGCCTGAGCTAATGGAAATGGATTTCGATGGGGAACCCTCAACATCCAGGGAGGGAAGGAACCTGTATGGAATGCAGATGGCCAGGTCTACCTATGAAGGTACAAAGGCAAGACTTAAGGGGAAGCGACCATTCAACCTGACTCGTTCGGGGTATTCGGGTGTTCAGCGCTATTCGGCCCTGTGGACGGGGGATAATGTCGCGGATGAGGGGCATATGCTTCTAGGTGTCAGGTTATTGAATAACCTTGGATTGGCAGGTATGCCCTTCGTCGGTTATGATGTTGGCGGTTTTGCGGGGAATACCACCGAGCATATGTTTGCCAGGTGGATTCAAATCGGTGCTTTTTCACCTTTTTTCCGTGGACATACTATGATTAACAGCCGCGATGCGGAACCCTGGTCTTTCGGGGAGGAAGTTGAAGAGATTTCCCGGAATTATATTAAGCTCAGGTATAAGTTGATGACATATTTGTATTCCAGCTTTTACGAAGCCTATACCAAAGCACTTCCCGTCGTCAGATCACTGGCGTTTTTCCATCCTCACGATGAAAAGATTTACGATACGAAATATCATAACCAGTATTATTTCGGCCCTTCCTTGATGATTGCTCCGGTAGAGTCTTACAAGGATCTTCTCAAAGTATATTTGCCCGGTGAGGGTCAGTGGTATGAGTTCTTTACCGATGCAAAATATCCTTCCGGTGAAGTTATTGCAGAATCTCCCATTCAACAGTTGCCGGTGTTTGT
>JAHEKQ010000048.1 GCA_024638265.1 Flammeovirgaceae bacterium | reverse complement strand
GATGCTTACCCATAGTATCCCTACGTGGAAAAGCAGATATATAATAAAAAATAAGGCTCTGAGAATCCTCATTCAACAAACTTAGGAGAATTAGAAGTAAAAAAGGGAACGATTTAAGATAAAACCTGTCATGTCTGCTCCTCAACGTCTATAAAGATGTTTTGCATTGTGCTGAGCTTGCTGTAAACCCCTCCTGCCTTGATCAATTCCAGGTGGTTGCCACGTTCTACGATCTCGCCGGCATCCATCACGATAATCTCATCGGCGTGCTGGATCGTGCTGAGCCTGTGGGCGATCACCAGGGAGGTCCGGTTTGCCATGAGCCTGGTCAGGGCATCCTGGACCAGCTTTTCACTTTCCGAATCAAGGGCCGAGGTGGCTTCATCCAGGATCAGGATGTCCGGATCCTTCAGGATGGCACGGGCTATGCTCAGCCGTTGTCGCTGTCCCCCGGAAAGTCGCGACCCCCCTTCACCGACACTGGTGTCGTAGCCATTTTCCATCTCTGTGATGAATTCATGCGCATTGGCAATTTTGGCCGCCGCGATTACATCTTCTTCGGTGGCATTCTCCACCGCAAAAGCGATATTATTCCTCACACTGTCATTGAAAAGGATGCTTTGCTGGGTGACTATGCCCATATGCTGTCGCAAGGATTCAATTTGGACATCTTCCACAGGGGTACCATCGATGAGGATCTGCCCGTCGGTTACGTCATAAAACCTGGGTAAAAGGTCAGCCAGGGTAGATTTTCCGGCTCCTGAAGCCCCCACGAGTGCTACAGTCGTACCTTTTTCAATTTCAAGGTTAATATTTTTCAGGACCAGGTGCTCAGTAAAGCCAAAACTCACGTTTTTAAACTCGATCTTCTCCCTGAATTCCTTTAGCGGAACCGCATTGGGTTTATTTCTGACCTTGGGGGTCGTATCCATGATCTCAAATACCCGCTCGGCAGAAGCCAGCCCTTTCTGCAGGTTTGAAATACCACCCGTAAATGATTTACCCGGTGCGATGATCTGGGAGTAAAAGGCCAGGTAGGACATGAAGGCACTGGCTTCCAGGGCACCCTCCCCCTTCAGTATCAGTGAACCCCCGTAATACAGGATCCCAATCACAATACCTACGGCCATGAATTCACTGAACGGACTCGCCAGCTCACGCTTCACCGCCATACTGAAATTGATCCTGCGGTAGTTGCCCGTTTCATCGCTCATCCTTCCCACCATCTTTTTACGCGCATTGAATGCCTTTATCACCCGCATGCCCCCGAGGGTCTCATCGAGGATATTGACTATCCTGCCGAGGGATTGCTGACCTTGCAGGGCTTGCTTTCTAAGCATCCTCACCACTACCGATAGAATCGTCCCCCCTACAGGAAGGATAATCAGCGTAATGAGGGTGAGCTTGAAGCTGATCATAAACAGTACGATGAAATAGATAATGATGGTCAGTGGCTCTTTGAAAAGCGATTTAACACTCGAAAGGACGCTTGCATCAATCTCCTGGACATCATTGGTGATCCGGGAAATAAGGTCACCACGGCGTTCATTAGTGAAATACCCCAGGTGAAAACGGCTTATCCGTTCATAAAGATCCAACCTGATATTTCGCAAAACATCCGTTTTGATCCTCGAATTGAATAATCCCGCGAGGTAGCGGAACAGGTTGGTAAACAGGACACTGGCCCCTATGGCAATACAGATAAATACAAGGGCCCTCTCCTTTCCCCCTTCGGCAACGGTTTTGGTGAATGCGGATTTAAAAAGGTACAACCCATAGTCGATCGAGAGCTTATTGGACGGTTCCACGAGGACTTCGGCCGTATCCACTTTATCGAAAAGTACGTCGAGCAGGGGGATCAGCAGGGCGAGATTGAAGGCACTGAAAACTACCCCAAGCAGGGTTAGTATAATATAAAACGGGATGTAAAGTCCCAGCCGGTTGGCATACGAAAAGACGCGAAAGTAATTCTTCATCCCTCCTAGAATTCGTGGATTCGGTCAGCAATATTCCAACGCAAAGATGCATTAATGATATGACTTTCCAGCACGGGGTTGACCGTACTCTCCTCCTTGCGATAGATATACTTCAGGTCAAAAAACAGGTTATGCTTCCACATATAAGTGGCCCTGAAACGGCTGAAAAAGATGTCAGTGGCATCGCCCTGGCCAATTTCATTATTTAAGTCCTGTTCCCGGGTATTATAGTCTTTCATGAAATCAGATCCCCAGTTTTCGTTCCCATTGTCCCTCCCCACCGTTCCGACAAAGGTCCTGGAATATAGCTCCAGCCTGGGAATGGGTTGATATCGCAATTCAAAAATCATTTCCCTGAAATTAGCACCCCAGGGATGTGCCAGGGGCTGTTCAAAATGCGAATAACTTCCAAAGGGGGTATAATGGGCATAAGTATAAGGTCGCACTTTGTTCCATTCTATTTTAAGATCGAGATTTTCTATGCCGCCCGCATTGATGTAGTTGGCCCCCAGTTGCAGGCTGTGCTTGTTGCCCCACCAACCGTTGCTGCTCTGAATTTCGCTCAGGAGGAATTCATCAAGTACAAACTGCCCGTAAAGCGATATCCCCGGTCGCACTAACCATTCTGCATCGATCCCTACCATGGCATTGTCGGCGCTGCCATTCTGTTGCTCAATAGCCCGGTAAAAGATAATAGGGTTAAGGTACTGGATTTCGTAACCGCCAAATTCTGATCCGCCTGACATGATCGCCTCGAACAAGCCGATATTGAGCTTGCGGGTGAGGTTCAGGCTCAGGTGGTGAAGCGTGAGGTATTTCTCCGGGTACCTGCCGGTGGCAGGATCGATTACCCGCTCTTCGGTGAGTTGCGTATACAAATTCGTGTAATTGAACTTCCAGACCTGTGTTTGCACCCTGAAATACAGGTTGGGCGGAGCGAAATCGGACAACATCAGGGATCTCATGCCCTGACCGATCTTGTGGCGATCATAACCGAATTGCATATTGATATTTTTAGTGGCCTGGAAACTGATTCCTCCCCTAACGGTGAAGAAATCGTAGCCATAACCTTTAAAGCCCTTTCTGAAACCGATGTGGGGCAACTGGGGATAGGCGTCCACATAGGCAGGCGTAGCCATCTGGTTCTCTCCCACAAATGACCAGAACCCCACTTTATCATCGATCATTCCCCGCACATCAAAACCACGCGTATTGATCCAAACCGGGTCATCATCGGAATTATCATTCCCCACCATGAAGTGAATTACCGGGTTGATATGCAGGTTCAACTCCTCCTCATCCACATGGAATAGATCCGAACTGTTTCGGTAAAACCTTTTCAGGAAGGTTTTCCTGCTGGCAATAGGCTCTTGTTCGGCATATTCCCAGCTGTCATTGTATAGGTAATCAAAATTGAACCGGTCGCGCTCATTCAAGTCGGTATCCAGGCTCTCCAGGTAGGCAATCATCTTGTCCCTCCTGTAGGGTTTGAAGGAGGGATGAAAATCATCAGACAATTCCCCCTGCAATAAGCGATAACGTTCAGCTTTATGCTGGTAATCCTCATTGAGTGGAACGTTCACCGACTGGGCCATCATTACAATGGACGCGCAGGAAAAAATAAGTAGGGCGATACTCCGCTGCATAATGGGGGTAAAGATAATTAATTAGTTCAGCAGTTCAGCCCACCTACGCCAAGGCTTCGGTGGGTAAGACAGTTGAGGGGTTGAGTGGTTGAGTGGTTAAGTGGTTGAGTGGTTGAGTGGTTGCCCTTCCCACTTTTACATTTCCCAGTTAGATATACACTTTTCACTCTGCACTTTGAATTTTGCATTCTCCACCTCCCCCCCATTTACGTTCCTGCTGATCAGCCTTTGGCTGATATCCTCTTCCCGTATCCCCAACTTTTAACTTCTTACTTTAAACTTTTGATTTTTAACTTATAAAAGGGGAGGCCCTCGAAAGGATCCTCCCCTATGGTCGACTAAAACCAAATGTCCCTACCTCCAACCTCACATTACTCTATTATATCTATAGCTTGTCCGTCCACCATTATGGTATCCTGGACTATTATACTTTCACTTACCTGTTCCATGGTCACCGATGTGCTCTCTACCTCGTCGCGGGTGGTGCTGAAAATCAGCCAGCCTACCAGGCACCCGAGGAATACGATCATACTTATTAACCTTTTCATAACTTTGTTAGTGACGTTCACTGATATATATGCCAACCATGTGCCAACACTGAAAAAGGCCCTGAAATGCTATTCAGAGCCTTTTTGTTATTTTATTCTTCCCATTTTGGGAAAAATGTCCTGAAATGAGAGGGTACTTATAATTCGAGTTCCCGGGCGGGATCCCACAAGAGGTTATTAAAGTCTTTCACCTGGTCGTTTTCTATGATTATGCCTTCCGATTCGAGTAATTCCTGCATCCTGTCCGGGGTGGAAAAATGCATTTTACCGGTCAGTAAGCCCTTGCTGTTCACCACCCGGTGGGCGGGAACCGTGGGATCAGCATGGGAAGCATTCATAGCCCAACCCACCATTCGGGCACTCATCCGCGTACCCAGGTAGTTGGCAATGGCGCCATAACTGGTTACCCTTCCTTTGGGCACCAACCTGACTACCTCATAAACGTCCTGGAAAAACTGACTCATTGTGTACTATTTACAAAAATAATGACGTTGGGTCTCATGATTTTAAAGGTTATTTTAACTTTGCAGCTATGATTTGGAAGATCAGGCCAATCCTCATTTTTTTAACTGTTTTATTTGTTTTCCCGGCACTCGGACAAGACAGCCTGCGACTGTCATTAATACTGCCGGAGGGTGAAAAATGGAAGGTTATCAACCAGGGATCGGAATTCTCTTTCCGGCTGAGAACCAATAAGCAAACAGACTCAGCGGTATTTTCGGTATCACCCTTGCGAAGTGGCATGAAGCTGGACAGCTCAGGAGTGTTCAACTGGCGGCCGCAACCTGTGGTTTTCGAAAACAACAGACAGGAGAAGTCCTATCCCCTGGCTTTTACCGTGACCGATGGCAGGTCTTCTGACCGAAAAGAGGTGGAACTGAAGGTATTTAGGATCGTCCGTGAGCAGGCCCGGCCACAGCAGGCCCCCAGGATTTCCGGTATTGAATTACCCGTTCAGGCCGGGTGGAACCTCCTAAAAGAAGGTGATACCCTGCAATTTTACGTGAGGCCCATCACGGATACGGGTGGGACCAGGGGAATCACTTATAAAGTCGAAGAGGGTGAGAAATCGAGTATCTCCATTGATTCTGCAGGACTTTTCTTCTGGAGCCCGGCCTATAATTACGTGGACCGCTTCCAGCAAACCCGCGATAAACATCTCTTTATCATTGCCCAGGATTCCTATGGAAATGTGGTATCCGAGAAGGTGGTGATCTCGATCTTCCATAAGAACAGGAAGCCTGTAATTAAAGGCCTCCTTCCTTTCTATATATTATTAGGTACCACCAATACCTATACGATTAGCGAGAACCGCGTAACCGATCCCGACAACGACCCCATCGTGTTCATCACCGACGCCCGTGATCTACCCCAGGGAATGACATTCTCTTCCTCCGGCAGGGTGACCTGGTCCCCGTCCCGAAGACAGTACAATCAGCTTCGGAATGAACCGATAAAAGTCCCCTTTTTTGTAGAGGATCAGCCAACTAAAGCCGTGACCCGCGGAGTTTTGACGGTAGAGGCCAGCTTGCAGGACATGCCCCCGGACATTACCATAGTCCCCTCAGACAGTTTGTTCCATATTGATGAGAACGAGAGAATCCACCTGGTATTTCACCTCTCCGACCCCAATGGGGAAGACGATATTGAAGCTTTCAGTTTCGTATCCGACGATACCCGGATCGGTCCTGAAACATTGATCAAAAACACCAATAACCAGTATGAATTTGTCTGGATGCCAGGATATGAATTTGTCAATGATCCCGATCCTTACCTGGACACGGAAATCCGGTTTTTCGTTCTCGATAAGTCCAAGAAATCAAAAGAGAAAAGTATCATCGTCAAGGTAAAAGATACCGAGAACCTGGTAAAGAAGGACAAAGAAAATTACGTACTTTACAAATCCTCGCTGATCGCCACCCTGGATCTCATGGATCAGCTCGAAGAGAACCAGAAAGCCCTGGAAAAGGAATTAAAAAGGGCCAAAAGAGGCAAAAAGAACCGGACCCTGGTCAATATCGGTCTGGGTGCAATAACGGGGTTTTCCCCGCTGATCTCACAGGATAATACCCAGAAGACCATCAGTGTGATTGGGGGCACAACCACCACCACGTTGGGAACCCTGGAGGCCAAAGATGTGATTGGTACTTCAGTAACCGAGATCAGTGAAAAGATCAAAACGAATGCTGAGCTTTACGGCCAGCTGCTCTCTGAGGGCACTGCCCTGGCCAGGCGTTACAATTCAAAGCTGGCACGACGGGACAGGAATTTTACTTTTGACCTGGAAAAGCTGAATAAAATGCTTAACAGTCCCTCCCTAAGCAAACTCGAGCTGGACGCCGGTTGGGAGAACAAAAAAGACCTGGATAATAAACGGATCAAATCAGTATTCACCGAATTTGATATCGTTGAAGAGGGCCAGGAATAAGCTATTTGGGAAAGACCCGGAATATTTTACCTGCCTCGTTACTTACCAACAAGCTTCTATTGTCCAAATAAGCTATTCCCTCCGACTGGCCTGACCTGGTAAACCGGATAGCCCTGGTAGGTTCTGCAAACGGTTTAAGAGCATTAAAACTGAATTGGTAGATCATTCCATAAGTTAATAGTGAGAATTCCGTGCCCTGCAAGTTGATATCAGCGCCCGTCACCATTCTCTTGATCTTTATCGTGTCAATAAGCTCTGCAGTTTGTTTCCCTGGGATGGCCTCTAACCTGTAGCATTTCACCATTTCGTCTCCCCGATTCTTTGAGAACAAGTAGAGGTAATCACCATGCCAGAACATGGCCTCGCAGTCAAAATTTCTTTTGTCTTCCGGGGGTGGAAATGCTTCTTGATCGGGGTATTTGAACATGAGGGAATCGATAGATTCGCCTACTATGTAAATTTTCAGGTCCTGCCTATTATTGGCATTGTTTCCAAATTCACCCAGGTACCAGTTTCCACGGTCATCACGGGCGATATCTTCCCAGTCCCGGTTATTGAGTCCGAATGAAATACTGTCATTGAGCTCCCCGTCAAAATCAAATTGAAAGAGCCTGGCATCACCTCCCGAATCGTTGTGGGTCCAGAATTTTTCCGTGCTCCCCATCTCCAATCCGGAACTTTCGAGGAAATCCATCCTGGCCAGTTTCCTGATTTTAACCTCACGGTGTCCTTTCTCAAATCCCTCGTGCCGTGGATCGAAACATACATTCTGGAACATCGCCGTGAGTGAGAGGGCCAGTCCGATAAGTTTATACCGACCCATCCTTCTGTTGTTCGTATCCATGATCGACCGAAAGTCCTCCCCCTTCCGCAGCCTCCACGGCAAGCTGGTCACAGCGTTCGTTCTCAGGATTCCCCGCATGGCCCTTTACCCACTTAAAAGTGATCTTGAACTTCTGATACAATGGAATAAAGCGCTGCCACAAGTCCACATTCGCCTTTTTCTTGAATTCCTTTTTCTGCCAGGACCAGATCCAGCCCTTCTCTACCGCATCCACCACATACTTTGAGTCGGAATAAATGGTCACAGGGATATTATTAACCTTCAATTCTTCGAGGGCGGCGATCACAGCCAGCAACTCCATCCGGTTGTTGGTGGTCAGCCTGAAGCCTTTGGAAAGTTCTTTGCGGTGTTTGTTGAACTTGAGAACCGCCCCGTAGCCTCCCGGACCCGGATTCCCCTTCGCAGCACCATCCGTATAAATTACAATCATATGTGAATGTTACCTTTCAGGATTTTAATGGCTATTGCCAGCAAAATAATACCGAAGACCCGCCTCAGTACCGAGAAGCCCGACTTCCCGAGTTTTCGCTCCAGCCATCCCGTACTTTTCAGCACAATATACACGAAGATCAGGTTTAATATGATCCCCGCAAGGATGTTCGGCACCTCATAAACGACCCGAAGTGAAATAATTGTTGTCAGGGTACCCGCCCCGGAGATCAGTGGAAAAGCCAATGGAACAATAGACCCGGCCCCCGTGGATTCGTCTTCCTTAAAGAACCTCACACCCAGGATAAGTTCAAGTGACAGAATGAACAGGATTATAGCCCCTGCAATCGCAAAGGATTCAACATCCAATCCGAATAATTGAAGGATGGAGGCCCCCAGGTACAGGAAGAGGATCATCAGGACACCGGAAATAATCGTCGCCTTGAGCGAATGGATATGGCCTTCCCTTTTCCTGAGCTCGATCACGATAGGGATTGAGCCGAGAATATCAATGACTGAAAATAAGATCAGTGTGACAGATGCGATTTCCTTGAAGTTGAACATGGTCTGAAAATTTGCCGCAAATGTAGAAGAAAGATCAGGAAAGAACTACGGTCATTGAAAAGATAATTTGGGGGAATTCGCTTAGTTTTGAGAAAATGCGATCCCTTTACTTTCTTTTACTTTTAGGCATAGTTGTTTCTGCCTGTAGCACTGATTCAAAGGAAAGTCCACCCAATATCCTCGTGTTTTTGGTAGATGACATGGGCTGGCAGGATACATCCGTTCCGTTTCACACGGAGAACACTCCCTTTAATGAACGATATAATACCCCTGCCATGGAAAAACTGGCCGCACAGGGAATGATATTTACACAGGCCTATTCCAACTCGGTATGTACGCCCACCAGGGTCTCACTGCTTACCGGAATGAACGCGGCACGGCATAGGGTTACCAACTGGACCTTACGAAAGGGAGGCGACCAGGAGCCCAGGCATCCGTATCTAAACCACAGGAACTGGAATGTGAATGGATTGTCACCCGAGCCCGGCGTAACCGGAACGGTTTATGCTACCCCCCTTCCCGCTATTTTAAAAAACGCCGGGTATCATACTATCCATGTAGGCAAAGCACATTTCGGGGCCATGGATACTCCCGGTGCAGACCCATTGAACCTTGGATTTGAGGTAAATATTGGCGGACATGCCGCCGGGGCCCCGGGATCTTATGAAGGCTTGGACAGCTTTGGAAATTCGCGGAACAATGCCTGGGATGTACCGGGACTTGAAAAATATCACGGCGAGGATATCTACCTGACGGAGGCACTGACCCGGGAAGCCATCGCCGCTCTCGAAGAAAATCTACGTACAGGTCAATCATTTTTTCTCTACATGTCTCATTATGCAGTACATACCCCGATCATGGCCGATAAACGCTTTGTTCAAAAATACCTTGATGCGGGTCTCGATCAGAAAGAAGCTTCCTATGCAAGCATGGTCGAAGGCATGGACAAAAGCCTGGGTGACCTTATGGAATGGTTGGGAAATAATGGATTGGAAGATAATACGATCATCCTGTTTACCAGTGATAATGGTGGTCTCAGTGCCGTAGCCAGGGGTGGCGAAAAGCACACACACAATCGTCCCCTGAGCAGTGGCAAGGGCAGTGCACACGAAGGGGGTATTCGGGAACCAATGATTGTTTCCTGGCCGGGGCAAAGAGCTTCTGGCAAAATTGAACAACCGGTCATCATCGAGGATTTCTTTCCGACCATTTTGGAAATGGCGGGTATCGAGCAATGGGAAACCGTCCAGGATATTGACGGGATCAGTTTCGCAGGACTTTTAGAGGGGAAGAAAATGGACTATTCGAGGCCACTCTTCTGGCATTATCCCAATTTCTGGGGACCTTCAGGGCCCGGGATCGGACCTTCGTCGACTATTCGCAAGGGTGACTGGAAGCTTATTTATTACCACGACAAGAGAGACTTTGAACTCTTTAACCTGGCAAAGGATATCGGTGAAACCAAAAATATGTATAAGGAAAAAGCGGAAATAGCAGACTCCCTGGCCCGGATCCTTGGAGACTACCTGCGCTCCGTAAAAGCCGATATGCCCTATGATAGCAGCTTAAATGATAATGTGCCATGGCCGGATCAAATTCAATAAACATGGGGTTTGATACCCTGGATTCTCCGTTGGGGACCTTGTCCCTGTATTCCGAAGGTGATTTTGTTACCCGGATCACGTTTGAGGATGTGGAAACCCAAGCAACTCCTACACCTATTCTTACACTTGCAAAAGCACAGCTGGAAGCTTATATATCAGGTACCCTGGATGTCTTTGATCTCCCCCTGAAACCGGCAGGAACGGAATTTCAACAGACTGTCTGGCAAAGACTTGTCGAGATACCCTTCGGATCAACGATCTCCTACTCAAAACTGGCCACTGACCTTGGGGATGTCAAAAAGATCAGGGCGGTAGGATTAGCCAATGGAAAGAACCCTATCGCCATTGTCATTCCCTGCCATCGGGTGATTGGCAGCAGTGGCGACCTGGTGGGGTATGCAGGGGGTTTGGATAAAAAAGAATGGTTGCTTCGACATGAAGGCGCGGATATTTACAAGCAGCAGGAGTTATTCTAATGGGTATCTACTGGATAGCCAATGAATCGCTTTCCGTAACTTCCTCCTTAAACAGCGTCTGATACTGCTCGTAACGCCTCACAATTTCCTCAACATACGCCGCCACGGACCGCCCGCGGCAGTAACCGAATTTCACATAATCTTTACGGAAGTACTCTGGCTTTGACTTGAGGATCATGGCTTCCTCAACTTGACCATCCCAGATATCGGTCTCATATCGCAGTTCTTTGGCAATGGCTATGGCATCCTGGACGTGGCCTACCCCTGCGTTATAGGAGGCCAGGATAAACTTCTTTCTTTCCACACTATCAGGAATAGCATCTTCCCAGCGCCCCTCCAGGTAATCGAGGAACCGTGTGCCCGCCCGTATATTTTGCTCGGGAAGGAAAAGGTTGGTTGCTCCAAAGCTCCTGCCTGTAGCCGGCATGACCTGCATGAGTCCACGTGCCCCCGCCCAGGAAGTGGCGGTCGGATTAAACCGGGATTCCTGGTACATCAGCGATGATACAAGCTTCCAGTCCCAACCAATCTCTTTTGCATATTTCTTGATTGTCTCATCGTAAGGTGAAATACTGGTGCCTCCTCCAATCGAGCTGAATTCACTTTCGGCACGCTCCACTATTCGCCTGTTTACCTTGAAATACTTGTTATAGATAACCTGGTGGAATGAACTCCGCTTTATGTTATATATCCATTTATTCAGTGATTTTTCGAACTGGGGAGAATTTTTGCGGAAGGCCCAGGCAATCTGTTGTGGAAAGCTCAATTCGGTTTTTACGTCCAGGTCGGGATAGTATCCGGCATTGATCAGTGCAATAGCCTCATCAGAAACCGTATATGGAATAGTCCCTTCCGCCACATCCCTTATCAAATCTTCCGTTTCCTTATTAGCATCGGCTTCCACAACGATAATATCTCCTCCGATCTCTTCCGAAAGATGGTTCAATCGCTGAACGAATGCGGAACTTTGCCGTACATGAACTTCCTTACCTATCAGGTCAACCTGATTACGCAAGAGCGCCTTTTCCACATTACCTGCCCACATCCGCTGCCAGTTTTCCGGCTTTTTCTGGATGAGCACTTGCCGGGTGGTCGTGAAATTATCGGTAAAGTCCACGCGCTTCCTTCGATCCTTGGTTACAGTCATAAAAAATGCGATCAGATCCCCCTCACCGGAGTTCAGCATCGAGATGGCCTCGTCTATGGAAGTGGTAAGCTTGAGTTCCAGTTCCACTCCAATCTCATTGCAATACCTTTCCAGGAGGTCATATTCATACCCCATAGGTTGGCCCTTGTAAATAAAATAGCTGGTGGTACTGTTATCGAGAATGGCAATGAGTTTGCCCCGTTCTTTGATTTTATCGAGGTCGAAAGAAACAATATCCTCCTCTCTTTCCCCTTTATCATCTACATCCTTCTGAAATATTGTACACGACGAAGCGAGTAAAATAATCAGCCAAAAATAAACACGCATAGTCCAAAATAGGTAAATATGCTCCTATTGTCAAACTGAACATTGAAGCGGACTTTTTGTTGTTGCCATAGACAAGTGGTTTATTTTTGCCCGATCATATGGAAGCAGTATCTTTGACGCCCATGGCCAACCCCTTGAATTCTATAAAGGCCCCCATTGCCGTTGAGATGGATGTGTTTGAAAGGAAGTTCAGAGCTTCCATGAAGACACATGTATTTCTCCTTGACAAGATCATGAGCTATATAGTCAAACGGAAGGGGAAACAGGTCAGGCCCATGTTTGTATTTCTCAGTGCAGGAGTATGCGGGGACATTTCCGAAGCCACCTACCGGGGCGCATCGCTGATCGAACTTTTACACACCGCCACACTAGTTCATGACGATGTGGTGGATGACAGTAATTACCGTCGTGGTTTCTTTTCAATCAATGCGCTGTGGAAGAACAAGATAGCGGTACTTGTAGGAGATTATCTGCTGAGCCGCGGACTTCTGTTATCGGTCCAGAATAAGGATTATAACCTCCTGGAGATTGTCTCCGGTGCAGTAAAAGAAATGAGCGAGGGCGAATTGCTTCAATTTGAAAAGGCGAGGAACCTCGATATCTCCGAAGAAGTCTATTACGATATTATCCGGCAGAAAACAGCCTCCCTGATTGCTTCGTGTTGTGCCGTGGGGGCGAGCAGTGTTTCTGTTGACCCGGATACGGTCAGCCGTATGTGGGAATTCGGGATTAATGTGGGAATGGCCTTCCAGATAAAGGACGACTTGTTTGATTACGGGGAAGAAGAGATTGGTAAACCCGTGGGAATCGATATTAAAGAGCGGAAGATGACCTTGCCGCTGATTTATTCACTGAACAAAGCGGGTTGGTCCAAAAAAAGGAAAATTCTCAGGATGATGAGGGGCAAAAACATCAAGCCCAAACAGGTCCGTGAAGTGATCAATTTTGTGAAGGAATCCGGGGGAATTGAATATGCCGAAAATAAAATGAACGAGTACTACGACCGGTCGATGGAGATGCTATCTGAATTTGAACAAAACGGTTACCGTACATCCCTTGAGGAACTGGTCACCTTTACCGTAGAGAGAAAAAAATGAAAACAGCCATAGTTACAGGAGCTAGCAAAGGCATTGGTTGGGCTACCACCAAAGCACTATTGGATGAGGGGTATATAGTCGCAGGATGGTCGCGTTCCGCTCTCCCGGAACAACACGACCGGCTCCGACATTTTACGGTAGATGTAAGTGATTCAGAGAATGTTGAAGGCGCATTCCGTGAATTCATGAATGAATACGGCCGATTAGACGTGCTCATCAATAATGCCGGACTCGGTTACGAAGGCCCTTTTGAGGAAATGCCCTTTGAAGAATGGAAGCAGATGTTCGATGTGAATGTCCATGGAATATTCTTTTGCAGCCGTTTGGCCATCCCCGTTATGAAAGAACAGGAAGTGGGGCATATTATCAACATTGCATCTATTGCCGGAAATACCGGTATCCCGGGTATGGCAGGTTATTGCGGATCCAAGTTTGCCGTCAAGGGGATCAGCCACTCCATGTACAAGGAGGTCAGGAAATTCGGGATCAAGGTAACTTGCATTTACCCCGGTTCAGTGCATACAAATTTTTTCGATTCCATTCCTTCAGTGGAACTGAATGAGGGCATGATGAAACCCGAAGACATCGCTGGCACTATACTACATTGTCTGAACAGCAGCCCGAACTACCATCATGTCGATATTGAAGTAAGGCCTTTGAAACCGGTTAAGCGTTAACCGAGCCTCTTCATTACCAGCATTACATTTCTTCTGCCAGTCAGCGTACATCCGTACAGGTAAACATCGCCCCCGTCCTTGATCCGGTACTTCGTTTTGATCTCTTCAGGGCTTATGGGAAAGTTCCGGACAGCTACATTGGCCTTTTTTATTCTACTTTTTACCTCTTTGGGCTGCAGTATATCAGTCAATTCGAAAACGCGTCCGGGAAAGTCAATTTTCTTTTCCGATGTATAGAGATGGGTATTGATTTCCAGCTTGGAGAGCCCGTATTTCTCCGCAATGAGTTTAAAAGCCCCCGACTTCATGATGGCGGCATTGGGTTCATAGATATAGGACTTTGGATCTGAGATAGATACATCGGCGCCGTTTTCATCCGATTGGTCAAATCGTACCACCGGATCGGATGTTTGGAGGTTCACACAGGTATAAACAGACCCTTCCTTCAAGGGGTCATAATGAACGAGGATTTCCTTCAACTCGTTTTTAATGGCAACAAAATGGATGTGCAGTGAATCGACGAACTGCGTGTGTATCTCCGGTACCGAGATCATGGGAGAAACTTTGATCAGAACCTGGCCGGCTTTGCTTTTGATAGTCTCCCACAACTCCACAACATCCGGTTCGGACTGGGACAGACCACTTACCCGTTCCTGACCAACCCGCCTCGAGGGATCCACGTAAATAACATCAAACTTACCTGTACTCCCCAGGAAATCTTCCGCCGTTGAATGAACAGTTTTTATATTCTCACATCCCAGAATGCCGAGATTATGATCAAATATCCGAACCAGTTCTTCATTCGAATCTACATAGGTTACCCGGTTGAATGATTTGGATAAATAGATAGCATCGATCCCGGCACCCCCCGTCAGGTCGCAAATGGATTGACCTTGTATAATTTCACTTTTATACCGCGCGGAGTCATCCGAGGAACACTGCTCCATGGAGACCAGTGGGGGGTAGTAAATTCCATCTGATTCGTACAGTACCCTGGTTTTTCTTCGTGCTGCTTCACGCGAAGCCAACTGGCCGGCAATTTCCGACATGGGTATTCCACTGGGGCCTTTCTTGTTCAGGCTAAGGGAAAAAGGATCGTTGCCTTCATTTTCCCTGATGAAAGCCTGGCATTCCGCACCAAGGATTTCCTTATTCACTGACCAGGTTATGGCTCACCAGGTATTCCGCGATCTGGACAGCATTGGTAGCAGCACCCTTCCGGAGATTATCGGAAACAATCCAGAGATTCAAGCCGTTCGCAACAGAATCATCACGGCGTATCCTCCCTACAAAAACCTCGTCCTTATCGCGGGCATACAAGGGCATGGGATAAACGTTATTCTTAACATCGTCCTGGACAACAATTCCCGGACTTCCAGAGAGCAACTCCCGGATATCATCCAAATCATAAGCTTTTTCCAGGTTGATATTGACGGATTCCGAATGCCCGCCCATGACCGGTAACCTGACCGCTGTAGCCGTAATCCGTAAATCCGAATCCCCCAGGATCTTCCGGGTCTCGTTCACCATCTTCATTTCTTCCTTGGTATAGCCATTGTCCAGGAATACATCGATATGTGGAAGGGCGTTCATGTCAATCGGGTAAGGATATACTTTTTCCCCTTCTTTTCCCTCTCGCTCATCATTCAATTGGTCCACGGCCGCCTTCCCGGTTCCCGTAACCGACTGATAGGTAGAAACCACTATTCTTTCCAATCCGTATTTTTTATGAATCGGGGCCAGTGTCATTACCATCTGGATTGTGGAACAATTGGGATTGGCAATGATCTTGTCATTAGTTGTTAGTTCTCCGGCATTGATCTCCGGTACCACCAATTTATGATCGGGGCTCATCCTCCATGCAGAAGAATTATCAATAACGGTAATTCCCGCTTCAGCAAACTTTGGAGCCCATTCCAGGCTGGTTCCACCCCCTGCCGAGAAAAGCGCAATAGCCGGTTTTTTTACGATAGCTTCCTCCATACCCACTACGGTAAACTCACTTCCTGAGTAGACAACTTTCTTACCAACCGACCTGGCTGAGGCTACAGGTATCAACTCGGAAATGGGAAAATTTCTTTGTTCCAGCACCTTAAGCATTTGCTCACCCACGAGCCCGGTAGCACCGACAACAGCTACTTTTATCATTTTACATTATTATTTTAATAAAATATATAATAAAAACAAGAAATGAAGTACCTCCCGACACTTATCGCATTGCTTTATTCACTTCCCGTTTGCTCCCAGATCAGCGAGTCATTTGACAACACCGACCTGTTCAACAATTCAAAATGGAGCGGCGAAACTAATAAATTTATCATTGAAAACGGAGTTTTGCGGCTTTACGATAGCTTAAAAACCGGTAGTGCCTTTATCAGTGCAACCAGTAAAGCAGTTGAAGAAGCTACATGGGAATGGGATTTTACCCTGACTTTCAATCCGTCTTCGAGCAACTTCCTGGACGTATGGCTCGTGTCTGACTCTCCTGCTCCCGGGGGCAACGGGCTCTTCGTGCGGATGGGGTCAAGTGCAGATGACATTAGCTTGTATCGAAGCGAAGGAGGTGTAATTGAGAAAATCATCGACGGGACGGACGACCGGCTCGACCATTCATCGGTCTCTGGCAAGATCCGGGTGATGAGTGAACGGAATGGACAGTTTATTCTGCAATCCATGATCAACCAGGAAGCCCAGTTCCATCAAGAGGGATCGACGTTTGTAAATTCTATGATTGCTTCCTATTTCATTATCCATTGCAACTATACCTCCACCCGGTCTACCCGTATTTACCTCGATAATGTTTCGGTGAGTGGAAATTCATTTAGGGATACTGAGCCTCCCACCCTTCTCTCGACCGTGGTTTCCGATGCCCATCACATTTTACTGAGGTATTCGGAACCGGTATTCAATGCCCACCAGGCTGGCAATTATTCCTTGTCATCAGGTCAAATGGCCACAAGTGTGACTGAGCATGACGGTCTGTTCAATGTGTTTTTCATCACTTCCTTACCAGCCGGAAAATCCGCTGCTCTGCATTTTGAAAATATTACTGATACGGCCGGGAATCTTCTGGATACCCTGTTGCGATTTCGATATCTACCTCCCCTGGAAATCCAATCGGGAGAATTGGTCATTAATGAAATCATGCCTGACCCAAATCCTGCAGTGGGACTCCCGGAAAGTGAATACATTGAATTGCGTAACCTGACAGCCTATCCCCTTGACTTGTCGTCGTGTGAGATTTCGGACCCCTCTACCTCCGCATCCCTGGCCGGAACCTGGATCGATTCAATGGGATATGTTCTGCTGCATCCCGGAGACGATTATTCTGCCTCCAATCATTTCAAAGTAGAAAACTGCCCTTCGCTGAACAACTCAGGAGATCAATTGAAATTGACCTGTACCGGTGTAACCATAGATTCTCTTGCCTACGAGTCAAACTGGCATGATCCCGCTAAATCAGGAGGAGGATGGTCACTGGAAAAAATATCGTCCAGTCCGAAATGTTCCGGGCCCGGGGATTGGACCAGTAGTTATTCCCTGAGTGGTGGGAGTCCGGGATTGGCAAATCCCATACCCGATTCATTGAGGGACGTAGACCCACCCGAGATGTTGTACTCCTATTATGATGATTCCCTCAATCATCTAAACGTAACATTGAGCGAACCCATTTATGAGAATGAAGCTTCCCACGTAACCCATCCACAGGTATCAAGCAAATTCATGCTGGTGGAAGGCGAGGAGGTCATTATTGCATTTAATGAATCACCGAATCTGAAAACGAGTTACGAAACACGGATTGAGGGGGTTACTGACTGCAGCGACAATTCGAAGATTCTGGTTGTGGAGTGGGGAGTCCCGGAGCATGCAAAACCCGGAGACCTGGTCATCAACGAGATTATGTATGAACCTAACCCGGGTGAACCGGAATGGATTGAACTCTATAATCGATCAGATAAATTTCTTTCCCTGGAAAAGCTTTTTATAAAATTTGGGATAGATACTATATCGCTATCAACACTGCCACGCACAATCATGCCGGGAGAACTTTTACTCTCTTCTTCCGATAGAAATTCTCTGGTTAAAATGTTACCCTATTTAGAACCCCGTCGGGTTTTGAATATTCAACTGCCAACCCTGAAGAATACAGGGGATAACCTGGTTATCCATTACGGCACAGGAATGATTGACAGTGTCAATTACCTCCCTGAGTTTCATTTCGAACTACTTCAGGATACTCGAGGAGTTTCATTGGAAAGGATAGACCCCGATCAGGGTTCATTTCCCCACAACTGGGCCTCCGCCTCTTCCCGGGTGGGTTTTTCCACCCCGGGATTGATGAATTCTCATTATACAACTGAATTTCGAGGCCTCGAGAAAATCTCGGTAGAACCCAGGGCGATTACTCCCAACAACGATGGCGAAGGTGACCTTGCCATTATCAGTTACCGGCTGGGGCCCGGATCATGGGTGATAACCTGCTACGTTTTCGATCTTTCGGGAAACCTGGTGGCTTTGCCGGCGGATCATATTTTTTCGGCATCCGAGGGTACAATCACCTGGGACGGGATAAGGAACAACGGCAGAAAAGCGGAAATGGGAATTTACCTCGTCCTTTTAAGGGCGCTTGGGGATAATGGTAAACTGATTGAATTAAGAGATACCCTGGTAGTGTGGGTATTGTGAACTACTCCAGGATGTCAGAAAGCTTGAACTTGTGGATGATGAAGTAAAGGAAATTGAATTCAAGCACCGAATCATCTTCCTTAGCCTCTGCCTTGGTTTCTTTTTCAGGCTCTTCTTTGATTACTGGAGTCTCTTTTTTGACATCGGGAAGTTGCAGTTGTTCGGGATAAAATAAGGAACCCTCTGCATTTACTTTTTCATCACCTGCTTCGATTCCCTTCTGTTCATCATTTTGACTGGTCTGCCGGGCAGGGTCTTTTTGCTGATTAGATTCGGGATTCTTTTGTATGACCTGGTAAGCCATGAACTGGCTGGTCTCATTTTTTATCTCATCCTCGGCAATGGACTTATCGTAATGTTGCATTTTCCAATAGAGGTCCTCCTGTGCGGATGCATTATAGCAGATACCCCCAAGAATTAGTACCAAAGACGTAAGTAGTAACTTCTTCATGTTTAGGCAAGGTAGCTTAACTTATAACGTAAACAGTATTGTTTAGTTTCGTAATTTACGAAATAAGTTAAACATACGTTGCGACATGTAATCTTTCTTGCGGAAGTGCATCATTTCTCCTCGTTGAGAAGATCTGCCAGGGCTTCCTTGAGCTCGGTATATTTGAATTCATAACCACTTTCCACGAGCTTTTCCGATGAGGTCCGGCAGCTACCTAACACCGCGGCTGCCATTTCCCCCACTATGGTCCTGATCACAAAGCCCGGTACAGGTGGGAGGAAAAATGGCTTTTTCAAAACCCGGGCTATGATTTTCATCAAATGCTTATTCCTTACAGGCTCAGGGGCACTTAAATTGAATGGCCCACTTAGCTGGTTTTCCAGAATGTAAATAATGGCGCCAATTTCATCATCCATATGAATCCAGCTGACAAATTGATCTCCTTTTCCCAGGGCAGCGCCAAGTCCCCATTTCACAGGCCTTGACATTTCTACGAGGGCCCCGCCTTCCATAGAAAGGACGATTCCCGTCCGTAAATATGAAAGGTTCACGCCATGATCCTCGAACGGTTTGGCAGTTGCTTCCCAGTCTTTTACGAGCGTAGCCAGGAAATCATCCCCAAACCTGCTACCTTCCTTTTTCCATACACTGCCGCTTTCATAGCCATAATATCCTATCGCTGATCCACAAATGAATTGTTTGGGGAACTGTGATTGTGATTTGCAGGTATCATAGAGTAGCTGGGTTGATTTAATTCGGCTGTCCCTGAGTTCTTGTTTTACCTCTTTCGTCCAACGCTTTCCGTTGATGGGGGCACCTGCCAGATGTACAATGATATCGACTCCCTCCAGCGCTTTGGGGTCCATGGTCATGGAGCGAATGTCCCATTCGAATTGTGCAATCTCCGAACCATCCTTTGGACTCCGGGTCATCCACCTCACCTCATACCCTTTCTCCATTAAAATATCCGTGAGTATCCCCCCGATCTGACCTGTTCCACCTGTAATTAATATCCTGCCTGGCATCTTTTGCTTCTTTATTTTATACTTTTGTTTATGCTATTTAGCACGTTTGTTGTGGCGGTGTATTGAAAATCTAACATGAGGCATATGAAAAAGTTATTGTTTTTAGTTCTGTTGTCACCGGTTTTGGCTTGGGCCCAGCCCACTATCGAAGTAATTGAGGGAAGTGCCAAAATCAACGGGGAGCGCTACCCGGGGTACAAGACCCGAATTACTGCCGACGATAAAGATATCGAGGATTTTCTTAAAGACCATTTCAAAGAGTTGGGTAAGACCCGTGACAGGAATTCCTACTTCAGCCTGACTGAGGCAACCATTGCAGAGAAGTATCATGGTGAAAGATTCTTTTACGCTGAAATTGTCCGAGGATCTGAGACTCAGACCGTCTGGATGGGAGTTGATAGTACGGGATTGACTTCGTACGAATGGGAGGTTTTGGCAGCCACAATGAAAAAATTCACTTACGATTTCACGGTTGACTTCTACAAATATGAAGTGCAGAATCAAATAGAGGAATCTGTAAAAGCGCAATCCTATGCCGAGAAACAGCACACGAGGTTGATCAAGGAATCGGACAACCTCGCAAGTAGGTTGGAAAGCAACGAAAAGGAATTAATCAGGTTGCAGGAGGCCATCGAGAAAAACAAACAGGAGCATATTGATTTGTTGAGTTCAATTGAGACCAATAAAGTAGATATTGACAGCGCAGCAGTCTCATTGCAAAAGATCAAAGAGGTAGTGAAGAGGCTTGAGCTGAAAAAAGCACAAATCCGTTAAGAGCGACTGAACTTCATTTTCACGGTAGTTCTGAGACAATCCCCTCCTATGGGTGGAGAATTCTTGTGTACGGATACTTTGACTCTTTCGATACCAGGATATTTGTCCAGGACAGACTTCCCTATTTGCCCGGCAATATTTTCGAGGAGGTTGGCACCCTCCATGACTATACCCTCCACGAGCCGAAACAGTTCTGAATAATCCACGGTGAGATCCAGCGAATCCTCCTCAGCAGCTTGTTTTCCATCGACTTTAACGCTCAGGTCGATGGAAATATCATTCAAATTGATTTTTTCTTCCTCATAGACCCCGACCGGGGCTCTGAACCGCATGTCCTCCAGGACAATCCAGGCCATTTTATTGGATCTCGTCAAAGAATGAACCGGAACTATCTCCACTTTTCTTCTGAGTATCCTCCTTTTTTGATTCACTCTCAACGAAAGTGGTCGATTCCTCCACAGGTGCAGGAGATTCATCAGCCGCCTCTTTGGTTACTTGCTCATTAACCGGCGGTTCAGATTCTGATTTTTTGCCACTGATTCCTTCGCTATCCACTGAAATAGAGACTTCCATCTGCTGGCGTTTGGCCTTATCGTTTTCATTCAGCCGGTCTTCCATCTTCTTCTTTGATTCCCTTCTCGCCTGCATGAATTCCCCCTCGATATCCACCCGTTTGATCTGGTCCTTTATTCGTTCAACTCTTTCAAGGGCATCTGTCGACATCCCTTTAATATCTGCAATGAGGTCATCACGAAAATTTTCGAGGGTCTTGAAGGTATGGATCAGGTTCTTCAACTGGCTCTCCATGTCTTCAATGGTTTGACGAGCCACCATCTCAGCCTCTTCAATCGTATCCCGCGATTTGTTTTTGGCATCGTTGAGAATAGCTTCAGCTTTCATCTCGGTTTCCTTCATATGGAGTTCAGCCATTTTAGTGGCCTGGTCCATGATATTGGCCCCGGTATCTTCCGCCGTTTTCAGGGTTTTGTAGAGTGAACTTTCGACTTGTCGAAGTTTTTCCACTTCTTTTTCGAGGCCCTCCATTTTTATCCGGAGTTCCTTATTTTCGTCCATTAATTTTTCCCATTCCTGGGACAGGGACTGGAGGAAGGCATGAACTTCGTCCTTTTCGTATCCCCTGAATCCCTTTTCAAATGTTTTCTGACGAATTTCTAGAGGAGTGATCTTCATATTCCAAAGATGCTAAAAAATTTGACCAATAATTAGGGCTGAAACCAGTTAATCAACGAATTGAAAGGATTTTTCTTGCACCTTGATTAATATTACTCAACCTATGCCCCTTACTGATCTTCGTGAATTAGGCCACGGCCAATACCTCGGAACCTGGGTAATCGACGAATCGATTGAACAGCTCCGGGAGGAAATCGAGCTGGAATTCGAAGAAGAAAATGGTGATATCAAGCACGAGGTTAAGCTCAAAGAATGGTACGCCACCCGGATACTCTGCCGCAAGGTGGTAGAATACGCTGGGATGGAATACGAGGGAGTGAAAAAGGATGAATTTGGTAAACCATGGCTAAAACACTCCACTAATTTCATTTCCGTAACGCATTGTTTCCCCTACGTATGTGTCATCCTCGATACCAACCGGGAAGTGGGGATCGACCTGGAACGTTCCAGGAAACAAATCTCCCGAGTCGCCCCGAAGTTCATGTCAGAACTGGAGTATAATCACAGCAAAGACCCCAATTACCAGTTGATCAACTGGGCCGCCAAGGAAGCACTTTACAAACTCCATGGAAGAAAATCCCTCGAGTTGAGCTCCCAACTCATCATAGAGCCCTTCGAACCGGGAGAAGAGGGAACGCTTGAGGGAACCATTCTCGATGGCGGGGAGGAAAAACATCAGCTCTATTATCGTTTTTTCCGGGATGGGGAGTACGTTTTGGTCTACTCTCTTAACTAACTCATTAGATGATAGAGGATAATTGAGAGAGAATAGAGGATAATGAAAATGGGAGAGAGGAGAAGGGATAACTCGTACTAATTATTAAGGTTTCTCCTTGCTGTATTGATACTACTTACCAGCATTTTTATCACCTCAATGCAAAGAGAGTCGATATCACTCAATAACTTATCATTTCCCATTTCTAGAACACTGCAAGCTTTGGAGACTTCTTGTGCAATTGGCTTTTTTCTCCAGTTTTCATACAATTTTAGTTCCATTAACATCAAACCCATTATCAAGCCTCGTTCCCTCAATTCATTATTATCTATCATCTATCATCTAATTCCCCATTTTCCTCGATCCCACTGTTAGTTGTTAGTTGTTAGCTATAACCTCTTCCATGAATCCCGGTCCAAGCTCCGATACTGAATCGCTTCCGCTAAATGCTCCTCCATGATTGCCTCGGTTCCATCGAGGTCGGCGATGGTGCGGGAGACTTTAAGGATGCGGTCGTAGGCACGGGCGGAGAGTTCCAGTCGGGTCATCGCCTCTTTTAGCATTTTATTGCATGAATCGCTGAGTTTGCAATATTTCTGCATTCCCGAAGAGTTGATCATCGAGTTGG
>JAHEKQ010000047.1 GCA_024638265.1 Flammeovirgaceae bacterium | reverse complement strand
GAATCCTGCAGGATAAACACCTTAACAGGCCATTGAGTATTTAGAACAGAGGGGGTGGGTACAGTTTCAGTAAACCATAATAGGGGTGGGGCCAACTTGAATTCTTCTTCGGAGAGATCCTTTAATTCCAATTGCTTTAGTTGCTGATCATGAATAGAGGCTTTGTATTTCCCTTTCATCACAAGTTCAGCCTTTCTTATCAATCTGATAATATCCAGCAGTGATTCTTCCAGGCCACCCAATATCCCAATAATTTCATGCTCCGGGTCAGCAGAATTTGTGAAGTAGGTCAATCCTGAAAATGGATTATCCGGAAACTCCAGCAATTTGTCAAGTCTGTCAGAACTAGCAGCCACAACATATCTCGCACGACCTAATCCTGTCGGGCCGGAATTGACTAGATCAGACAATAGATCCAGGGAATGTATCATCTTTATTTCCCGTTCTAATTCCCTACGATTTAACCTGGTAGCATGTGCGGCAGATCCCTTAAACAATTCGTCCAGATACACCTGGCTACTACCGCTCTCGGAGATAGAATCCCTTATGCTCTTATAATCCGTCGAAGAAACCGCATTGGAGATTTTTATATCCACTTTATCCTTGATTCCCGAAAGGATGATATCAATGTGAGAAACAACAGATTCGTAATCTGCTGATTTGGTATATTCTGTAAGTGCTATGAGGGAATGGAGGTATTTCCTCAGAGTTGATTGGCCTTCACTTTTTGGTGAATCCATTGAATGATACAAATCCC
This sequence comes from Flammeovirgaceae bacterium, assembly GCA_024638265.1. Taxonomy (GTDB): domain Bacteria; phylum Bacteroidota; class Bacteroidia; order Cytophagales; family Cyclobacteriaceae; genus JAHEKQ01. The sequence continues at coordinate 22,564 of JAHEKQ010000047.1, read as the reverse complement.
TGTTAAGGTAGATTGCAGCAAGGGGGCTATATTGTTCAGAAGACAATAATCTCTCCGTAGTTTCACGTTTTGTTACGGGGAGATCAAGCATTGTATCGTAAGCTTCCAGGTATTTATCTCTCAGCAGGCTGATTTCATCGCTAAGAGAGATTGCATCCTCCGGGCATACTTTTTCACAAATCCCACAACTCGTACAATTCCACGGATCCACGTTTAGTATGAATAGCTCTCCCTTGCCGTTTTCCAGTGATTCAGGGTAATTAAAAAGTAATTCAGTAATTGAGAGAGGAAGGCTTTTGAGATATTCTGTAATGCTCTCCAATTCTACATTTGCTTCAGAAATATGCTTTTCATCCCAATTTAATTGCTCTGTAAGCTTTTGAAATGCTGTGTTAAGTGCTTCCTCGATATCAAGGTGTGAGGATTCTGAATTATAAATATCCCTGGAAACTATTGATGCAAGATTCCTGACTTGCGGAATGAGAAGTCGTATAGAACCTTGGGCCGTGCCATTTAACTTATCAGTTGCAGCCTTTAAAAGGTCCACAAAGCTCAGAGATGCCCCGGGCAAAGCAATGTAAGGACACTCGACCATACACATCCCGCAGCCCGTACAGGCAGTCTCGTCGATCATTGGTAATTGTGGCTGAGATGAGGCCTGGTTCCACCAGGAAACCCTTGAGGGAATTATGGGGTAGGAGCGGTAGGGTTCAGCAACTTCATGGTTCCTACGATGCAGCCAGTTAGTAGTATTATGAAATCTCGATAACCTCATTACAGGGGAGGAACTCACATCATTCCAAATCGGATTGGGCTTCATCAATTCGGTCTCAGTATTGTCAATGACACCGATATGTTTCGCCAAATGTGGATATTCCTTTAAATAAGATTCAAGTAGTACTTTAACTATGGGATTTACCGTCTCGGAATTAAAATCTATATCCATAAATAAGGGCTCCTTATCCATACTGAGAAGGTGCTCTTTGAATTTATCCAATGTCTTATTATCAAGTCGGAAGTAATACCCCTTGACCACAGAAGCTACATCCGGGTAAATTTCAGATTGGGAAAAAACAGAAGAAAGGATTCCCAGCCTCTTGATATTTGGCGTGTAGGTCCGAAGCAGTTCAACTGCTGTCGAAGTGGGAGAGAGTAAGGATAAATGTATGTGGGAAATGGTTGAATCATTCCCTGGTTCTGGTCTGAATCCATGTGTAAGGAGCGCGTGAGAAGCCTTTTTGCTGCCGTAGAATTCTATTAAATTATGTGAACGCCCCGTTATGGCTTCAAATTCCGTTAGCGCCTCCTGGATAATATCGGCAAGGTGGTTGTTCACGAAAACAAGGTCTGAGGCATTGGCCAAAGCTTTACTCACTGGATTTATATTTGCCCCATAACTAATTGGCGTTTCAGGATTGATGAATGCAGGGATTGTTCTTCTATGATCTCCAAATACGATCTTTTGCCCGGGCAGGGGTGAATCAATGAGTTGTTCAGGCTTACCGAGGAACTCAATTAATTCCTCATCGGAGGGGATGCTTATTTCAGTTTTATCATCTGGTTGAATCCAGTGAATTACCGGACAGAGTCCCAATTCAGCCATTTTGTGGGAAATAAATGCACGTTCATGAGCTTCTTGCTCGTTACTTGACGTCCACTCAATGGTACCTCCGATCCCCATACTGTGGGGATAGGTCATTCCTTCCTCCTCCGAACAATGGACGTGAATGACCAGCGGTACTTTCCTCGCAGCAAGTGAAGCAATCAGATCACGCTGCTTCCAGATCTGCGATGAGTTTATTATAGCCGCGGTTCTTATCCCCGTGCATGCAATAGAGCCGGCAAATGAAATGCCAGGGAGGGATGACAGTAATAGCTTTTTTCCAAATATGTTGTAATCAGCAACTGAAACAAACTCAGACTGTATGGCGCCACATACGCGCTTTTCAGCACTCGTAATGAAATTCAATATGTTTCCATTAACCTTACTCATTGGTAATATTGGGTCAGGTCAACTTCATTAAGGTCATCAGGGTGATCCGATTCTTCAAACTGGTTATCAGTTTCAAGCCAGACAATGGCCCCGGTAGGGCATCTTTCAATGGCAGCAGGTGTGGCCAGGTGATCCAATTCATGATTAATTACTGCCAGGTTGTCTTTCATGTGTATCAATTCAGGAGCGGCATCCGCCACACATCGGGAGCAGCCAGTGCATGCCACAGAACATCTTTCCTCAGCCAGGTCTCCTTCAAGAAGGGATTTACATTGAACTAGCAACCGGTTCTCGAGCGGTAAGATCTCAAACAGTCCTTTCGGACAAACTTCTACACAATCGTTACATGCTGTACATTTTTCCGCAATCACCACTGGTAATCCATTCTCGTTCATCTGAATCGCATCGAAATCACATGCTGATTCACAATCACCCAATCCCAGACATCCCCAGAAACAAGCTTTCGCCCCCCCGTCAACAACAGATTCGCCACGACAAGTTGAGAGGCTCCCCCTGTATTCAGAAAGGTTGTGTGATTCATTTTTGCCACCGGCACACATTAACCTGGCAACTCTCTTTTTCTCAATCCTGGCTTCAATTCCAAGGTAACTTGCGATCGTAAGGATTTCTTCCTGGGATGATACGGTACATTTTCCCACATTTACTTCTCTGTTTACCACTTTTTCAGCGAACGCATGGCAACCAGGCTCCCCGCAAGCCCCGCAATTGGCGCTTGGCAGAAGGTCTTCCACCTGGTCGATCCTTGGATCTTCATAGACCTTGAATTTCTTATAAGCAAGGGCAAGGATGGATGCAAATACTATCCCCAATCCGACGAGAATAATTATGGTGATGAATGCAATCTGCATATCAATTATATTTGGCCGCTCTGTCAATCAGCTCAGGCAAATCCGGTTCATCCGGATTTAAAGGCTGCCCAGGATGAATGATGTGAACAGGGCATTTTTCAGCAGCTTCTACCAGCTGGGCAAAAGTTCCGGCATTTGGATCTGCTATGAAGGCAAGCTTGTTATCGTCGTACTTGAACATACGATTGTTGATATCGACACATTCGTTGCAGTAGGTACATAATTCAGATTCAATCCATGGATCCTGAGAAATTTTTACAATTTCTTCCTCCTTCTTTGTCTCTTTCTCGGTTGCTGGTTCTTCGAGGTCTGATTCTTCTGAAGAACCTTTAGGCTCCGCTGATTCGCTCTTTACAATCCCGACCATCCCCAAGGTATCGGGATCGAGGTCAAGCAATGCCGAAGTGAGATTATCCATTGCTTCCTCGGAAGATTCCCTTGCTACTTTTTCCAACTGCTGGTTGAATTCTTCCTTCAACTTGGATACCCTGGAATCAAATTCTTCCCTCAGGGTTTTTTCCTGATTTTTAAGAGCCTCTTCTGCATGGAAATTATGAACGCCGCCGTTGTCCTGTAGGTATTGCCAAAAATCCTGTACGTCCTCGCATAAATGGACGATTCGCAGGGAAACAACTGTTTTATGCAGCTGCCCCAATTCATTGACTAACCATATATAGGGAAGCTTCCCATATCGATCCTCCTCGGAGGTGATTATATAGTTGCCTAGTGGCAAGAGATCTTCAGTCCAACAGTCAATTGGAACTACCTTATAATCATTCGCAAATCGAGAATCAAGCGAAAGGTAATCCGCATAAGTAAAGGCAGATGAGATTGTTTCCTGATCCTCCCCCGACAAATGATATTCATAGACAGGCCATAATTCCTCAGGGAATGGATTATGCATTATATCAAAACGGCTACCCCAAGCGCTTCCTTTTTTACCGTTATAAGAAAATACCGGCATAGCCCTCGACTCCAGCAGGGCGCTCATATATATCAATAGCTGTTTTGTGGTCAACAAACCTTCTACCGGTGTCTGGATAAATGCAGGGGTATAATTGCCAAAACCGTCTCGTAGTTTATCATAAAATATAACCGGATCCAGCAGATTTAGCTGGGCAACATAAGTATCCCTATGCGACATGGCCATGGTCAACGGGTGAATGACGGTCTCTCCAGCTCCATTAATACCCATTATCTTGATGGGAATCCCTGATCCCAGAATTCGGGAAAACATAGCCAGTTCGTCATGAATAAGCGTCTGAGTATCAGCAAGGACTACAACGGGAGCTGCGAGATCCATCTCTTCATGGGTAAACAGCCTCCAGCTAAAAGCGCCGAATACTTCATCATGTATTTCTTGCCGGTACCTGTCTGATTTCTCCAGCCGGGCAATTCGCAAAGCCTTGATTACATCTGAAAATAATTTGATGTGGCTCTCAAAATATTCCTCTGCAAACTGACATATCTCTCCTTTCTTAACAATGTGAATATCCAGCCCATTGAAATCAGCTTCCCACTCTCTTCCCGGGAATAAGTCCTCATCGATAATAATCGTAGCATTGTGGTTCATCAGATCCTTACCTGACTGCAGGGACCTGATAACTTCGCTGATCCGATCAAATCGATTATCATCCAAATGTTCTGAAGCAGATTCAGGTAATACCGAAGATAGTTTATTAAAGTCAAAGTAATGATCAGCAAAAGAAAGAGCCGATTGAAGATGACCAGGATCATTTGAAGAAGGGTCATTTTCCCTTTCTATTTCAAGCAGTTCAAGCAAGGGAGGTAAGAGTTCATCAATCCGCTCTGCCAGTTTCGCTTTACGCCTTCGGCTCAACTCCATTAAGATTTCATCAATTATCGAAAGAATGGCAAAGGCTGAAAATCCAATAATACGTGTTTCAGACTCAATAGATTTGCTGATATCCTGAACGGTTTTATCATATTCTTTGAGTTCACCCCCCTTCAATTCCAATTCCTGAGATAAATCACGTGAAATTAAATCCCAGAATTCCCTGAAATCACTGCGTTTAGTCCCGAGCGTATCCGATGCAAAGCGAACAAACCGGGGGAGGAGTTTTGACATCATGGGGGATGGGCTTTCAGCAGAGAGTAACTTAATTTTCAGCCAGTCTCCAAATGAATGTATTGCTGAACCCCTGTCTCCCGTAGGCAATATCAGAAATGGGTAACTCCCTGGTGAGGAGAAATCCAATTCATTGGGGTTTATGTGGATTGAATGAAAATGATCAGGTAAAATTCCACCTTCTCCGGAAATATAAAATTTTCTCAATTTGCTCCACTGTTCCCGCATCTGCTTTTCAGGAGCCTGATCCGAATTAAGAATGGAGAGTATTTTTTTGACAGGATTACTATCTTCAGTACCGTCTAAAGCATCTGACTCCTTAAAGATGTCCTTCTTGAACAGCTTTGAGTAAGGATCTGTAGTTGACGGTCTCTTGCCCATTTCCACATTTTTTAAACTGCAAATTTGTCAAGTTCCTTGTTTAAAGCGGATATTTTCTGATCCACGGTAAAGCCCAGGTTGGAGGCGCCATACTCATCATACCGACGAGCTTCCGGATTCCTGTAGAATACGCCCAGGTAAATCCTGTCAGGCTGTTCTGCTAAAGTCCGAGCGGCATAAATATCATTTGCATTATGCTCAACTTTATTCTTGAAAGATGCTTTCATTGAATCGGAAAGTTCTACGCCATCATTTCCTGTTAACAAATAAAGGTTCTCCTTATTTCCAGTGTATTGATCTACGAGACCTGATTGAAATTTAGGACATCGTTGAAGAATGTGAATAAATGAAAATCCCTTATGCTTATAAGCTGCCTTCAGTGTTGCATATAAGTGTGGTGGGTTCCAATCAACTGTCTGGGCAACAAATGAGACATTGGAAACACCTAATGTGGTCTGAATGGGGTGAATAGGAGGCAGGACAGATCCTAAAGGAGTTGTGCTGGATACAGTACCAATGCGGGAAGTAGGGGAGGTCTGATTTTTCGTCAATCCGTATATTTCGTTATTGAACAACATCACTGTCATATCAATATTGTACCTGATGGCGTGAATCCAAGCTCCCGCACCGATAGAGCAACAATCTCCGTCACCGGTTATGACAAACACATTCAAGTCCGGGCGTCTCCATTTAATTCCACTTGCAACTGGAAATGCACGTCCATGTAGTCCGTGAAAGCCGTAGGTTTTCATATAGTGAGGAAATCTACTAGAACATCCAATTCCCGAAACAAAAACAGTTTTTGCCGGGTTAAGTTGTTCGTCCCTGCAGAGTTTCTGAATATTGCCAAGGACCGCATGGTCTCCACATCCGGGACACCATTTTGCCGCTACTTTCTCATAATCCTCCAGGCAGTAATACTGTTCCGGAAATTCGTCTAATAATTCTGGTCTGATTCCGTACATTCCTCTTTCACTTAACTTTTTGTTCAAGTTCTTTCAATTCCCTCCTGATCCTCATTTTAAGATTGCCAGGACGAAGGGGTTGGCCTTCCACATTACTGAAGCAATCAACATCTATGAGTGTTTCGGCTCTCAATACCCACGCCAGTTGGGCATACCTTCTATTTTCTTTACCGATAGCCGGATCATCAGGATCATCACTATAATTGATCTCAATAGTCATGACCTTCCTGAATTTTATGAAAATTTCCTTAAGCCCAGGTTCCAGTGGACTCAGAAACCGCAGGTGCAATGATGAGACACTCATTCCTTCGTCTCTTAAATCTTCAATAGCCTCTTCAATGGCTCCTCTTGTGGAACCCCAGCCAACTATGAGCAAATCCCCTTCAGGATCGCCAAATACCTGTGGAGGATTCAGAGTGTTCCTGAATGTTACCAGTTTCTTGCTCCTGTAAGCGCTGGTCTTTTGATTATTCTCCGGATCATAGCTTACCTGCCCTATTTCATTGTGAGCCAGGCCTGTTAGAGTGTACATACCAAATGGCTGACCTGGTATTGGACGTCTGCTAAGTCCGGTTTTTTCGTTCCAGTCGTAAGGGGGAACGTCTTTTTTCCAGGGACTCTGATCCACTGGAGGTGAGAACCAGTCTTTTACTGCATTGGGCCTGGGAAAGGGTTGCTGGCCTGTGGCAAGGTTGGCATCCGTGAGCAGGAAAACGGGAGTGCGGAACGATTCGGCGATTTTTCTGGCGAGAATGACGAAGTGGAAGCACTCTTCAATGGTAGATGCTGCCAGTACTATCTTTGGAGTATCTCCAGGTTGGCCATACAAGACTGCCAACAGATCACCTTGTTCCACTTTCGTGGGTAACCCGGTTGATGGTCCCCCTCTTTGAACATCAACTATGACGAGGGGTAATTCGGCCATGGCCGCCAATCCAATAAACTCGGTCTTCAGGGCAATTCCCGGTCCTGAAGTGATAGTTATTGGTGTTTTTCCAGCATAAGAAGAACCTATGGCAAATCCGATTGCGGCTATTTCATCCTCTGCCTGATGAATAAGACCACCGCTTTCATGAAAACACTCTGCCAACATATGGGATGCTGAAGTAGCGGGAGTAATCGGGTACATGGAACATACCTCAATACCGGCACCCAAAACACCAAAGCCTATAGCTTCATTGCCATTCATTACCACCATATCTTCCCTGGTTTCTATGGGAGAAATGGGGAAACGGAAATCCAGATTGTCCGCTGCCCATTGATATCCCGCATCCAGAAGCAATATATTGGACTCTATTACATCTTCGCTTTTAGTTCGGAAAGTAAAACGGACCTGGTTTCTGGCAATCTCAAGATTTCTGTCGTACACATAGCACAACAGTCCCAAGACCCACATATTTTTTCCCTTTTTAGCACTTTTTACCACTTTGAGGCATTCCACTTCCATAGGTATTTGAATGATCTTCAGACCGATTTTTTCAAAATCATCAAGTGCTTTTGCATACTGGGTGCGGATATACTCTGATTCATCCGAGGACCATTTACTCTCCAGAAGCATAATAGTGCCTTTCCGAAATGCCTTTTGCAAAATTCTTGCATAAGGCACCTGTTCATTAAGTGCAACCACCAGATCGACCTCATCTCCCATATTTGTGATTTTACGAGAACCCAGCCGTATTCTGATCCCTGAAGCACTTTCAATAGTTCTTGCAGGGGGTTGTATTTCTGCAGGGATAATCTCTACGGTCCAGACACCGTTACCCATTTTAGCTGATATGGCAGCGAAACTTTGACCACATTTCTGAGCACCTTCACCAGAGTCACTAACTATCTCGACTATATGTTCCCGAATCACGGGGTCGCGTTCTGTAGCTTGGAATGTGTCCTTTCCTGTTTTGGGATATTGGTTCATACCTGATGCGGTTTCTTAAGAATAAAAATCCGAAACACCGCAACCAATAGGCATGACAATTAAGGTTGGAAAAAATGATATATATCATATCAACCGTCGGCTGATATAAATAGCTCAAACCCCTTAAAAAAAGCGTATCAAAATTTATTTGATCAAAAAAAAGCCCGTCACACGGGCTTTTCTCATCTATATGAAGTTGAATCAGTTTTCCGGGGGTAGAATTACTGCATCAATGACATGCACTACTCCATTAGCTGCTTCAATATCAGCCGCGGTCACATTTGCTCCATTAACGGTTACGCCATCAGTAGTACCGATCGTGATCTCAGCTCCGTTAACTGTCACTGCAGTCATACCATCAGACAAATCGGTTGACATTACTTTACCAGCCACCACGTGGTAGGTAAGAATAGCTACCAACTGATCCTTATTTTCCGGCTTAAGCAATTCGTCGAGCGTTCCTTCAGGAAGTGCTGCAAATGCATCATTTGTGGGAGCAAAGACTGTAAATGGCCCCTCACCTGAAAGTGTTTCTACTAATTCACCGGCTTGTACAGCGGCAACAAGTGTTGAAAGGAAATCAGTATCTACTGCGAGTTCCACAATGTTTGGCTGAGCCTCTTCTACGGGCTCCGCTTCCATTACTTCAGGTTCATCAGCTTCCAGTACATCAGCTTCCTCACTGGTGTTTCCTCCCCCACAGGCAAACGCAAATGCGGAGATGGCAATGATCATAAATAGGTTAAATATCTTTTTCATAAGTAAGTGAGTTTGTCTTATAACACGGTAGATTAGGATAAGTTTTCGATTATTGTATAATTAATGTTGGGTAAATCGAATCTGGCCCTCAAATCCAAGATTGGAAGAAGCATTAAACCGCAATCTGTATGTTTGATAAGTACAAAGTTTCGGGATTCTATGACGAAATGATTTCCGGTGAAGGCGTAGCCCGGGATCATTATGCTACGCTGAAAGATTATCTAATCAATTCAGGGGATGAACGATTACGCCAGTTGCAATTCTCAACGGACAAAGCACAGATGTCTATGGGGATGACTTTCAATGTTTATCACGACAGCCAGGGGGTTGAAAAGATTCTGCACCTGGATATAATACCCAGAATTCTAAACAGAAATGAGTGGGATGAGATTGAGGGAGGTTTACAACAGCGGATTGAAGCCCTCAATCTATTTATCCATGACTTATACCACGATCAGAAGATATTAAAGGATAAAATAATTCCCGATGACCTTATCAGGTCGAGCAAAGATTTTCTCGATGCCTGCAAGGGACTAAATCCCCCCAAAGACATTTGGATACATATTTCAGGCAGTGATATAGTAAGGGACGGTGAAGGCAAATTCATGGTACTGGAGGATAATTTACGATGTCCCTCGGGTGTCTCTTATATGCTTGAAAACAGGGAAATAATTAAGGGAATCTTTCCTGACTTGTTCAGAAACCTTGGAGTTCAGCCCGTGGCTGATTACCCGGCACAATTGCTGAATATGCTTCAATACCTCTCGGATAAAGAGAAACCTTCTGTAGCTGTCTTAACCCCGGGAATCTACAATAGTGCCTATTTTGAACATTCCTACCTGGCTCTTCAAATGGGCGCGGAATTGGTGACCGGGCAGGACCTCATGGTGGAGAATAATCGGGTCTATATGCAAACCACCGCAGGGCTTGAGTCCGTGGACGTTATTTATCGGCGTATCGATGATAAGTTTATGGATCCGTTGGTCTTCAACAAGGATTCAATGCTGGGTGTGCCTGGACTGTTTGAAGCCTATAAAAAAGGGAATGTCGCCATTGCAAACGCACCGGGAACGGGAGTTGCAGATGACAAGGCTGTTTACGCCTATATTCCGAGGATCATTAAGTATTACATGGATCAGGACCCGAAAATTAATAATGTACCTACGTACCTATGCTCGGAAAAGGATTCTTTGAAGTACGTATTGGAGCACTTGCCAGAGTTAGTTGTTAAAGAAACCAATGCGGCTGGAGGATACGGGATGATGATTGGACCAAAAGCTGACTCCAAAACCCATGAGGAATTCAGGGAAAAGATTCTCAATGATCCGAGAAACTATATTGCCCAGCCTACCTTGTCTCTTTCTACGGTACCCACCATTACAGACAAGGATATTGCTGCAAGACATGTTGATTTGAGGCCCTATATCCTCTATGGAGACAGTATTAAGGTAATTCCGGGAGCTTTGACTAGAGTAGCACTCGTAGAAGGTTCCCTCGTAGTGAATTCATCTCAAGGGGGTGGCAGCAAGGATACCTGGGTACTATTTTAACAATGAAAATCTGAAATCATGCTTAGCAGAGTTGCCAATTCATTATTCTGGTCAGGAAGATACCTGGAAAGAGCGGAGAACTACTCGCGATTTATGGAAGTGAACTTTAACCTGATGCTTGACCTCCCTCCGGGTGTGACAGAACTATGGCAACCCCTGATCACTGCTACGGGGGATTTGGAACTTTACAAGCAGAAATATGATGGATATGAAAAGGAGGATGCTATTTTCTTCCTGGCATTTGACCAGGATAATCCAAATTCAATTCTGAATAGTGTCAGGCGGGCACGGGAAAACTCCAGGATCGTCAGGGAGAATATTTCCAAGGAATCATGGGAAGCGATCAATGGTCTCTATCACTTTGTCAACGATGCACATGGTGGTAAAACCTGGAATTCTGATAAGCCCCAGCATTTCTTTAGCGCTGTAAAACAAAAAGTAGAACTGATATACGGTATCAGTTTTAATACAGATATACGCGGAGATGGCTGGAATTTCAACAGGATCGGACAATACCTGGAAAGAGCAGACAAGACATCCAGGATTCTTGATGTGAAATATCATATTCTATTGCCCTCGGTAAGTGATGTGGGTTCTCCTCTTGATGCTTTACATTGGGCAGCTCTTTTGAAGTCTGTTAGCGGCTATAATTCATACAGGCGATATTATGGAAAACTGAACCCGGTAACGGCCGTTGAATACCTTATACTAGCCAGTTTATTTCCACGTTCGATATATTTCTGTCTTAATCATGCAGAAAATTCATTACGGCAGATCAGCGGCAATTCAAGTGGAAAACATACACCGGTAGAAAAAACTATTGGCAATCTAAGGGCTGATCTGGAGTTTGCGGATATAAACGACATTTTTGAATTTGGGCTCCACGAATACCTCGACAAGATCCAAGTTCAACTCAATAAAGTATCTGAGCAAGTTTCTGAACAATACTTTCAAATTAGACCTAACTTCACACAACAAATTTCAAATCAATGACCTATTGCCTGGGCATTATCTGTAAAGAGGGAATTGTAGGCCTCTCAGATACAAGAATTACATCGGGAACGGATACCACCACTGCTAAGAAGGTTTATACCGTCAACCGGGAGAATCACTCATTCTTTATTATGACCTCAGGATTGCGCTCAGTACGGGACAAGGCCATTACCTACTTTGGCGAGGTCGTGAAAAATGAAGACCAGCAGTTCAAAAAGCTATATGAAGCAGTAAATAAGTTCGGGGAACAGGTGAAACGAGTCGCCAGGGAAGACAAAGAATCCCTTGAGGAATCGGGGCTGGAGTTTAATCTAAGGGCTATTGTAGGGGGGCAGTTCGAAGAAGATGACAGGCCTCGCTTATTCCTGTTATATCCCCAGGGGAATTGGATAGAGGTGAGCCGAGGGACCCCATTTGTGATTATCGGGAATACCGGATTTGGTACCCCGGTGCTGAAAAGGTCAATCAATTTTGACGTTAGCCTGGATTTCGCATTAAAGGCTGGTTTCTTGTCTTTCGACGCCACCCGTATTTCCGCAAATGACGTTCACTATCCGCTCGATTCGGTAATAATGAGAAACAATGAATTCAGGACTATTGAAAATAGATTTACGGAGAAGGACCTTTCCCACATTTCTGAATTCTGGAATTCCCGGCTAACCGATGCCATCAATAACATGCCCGCGGAAGCCCTGAACAAGGCATTCGACCCTGACCTGGCTCTGCCAAGCTGATATGGTCCTCAGAATTCAACATTTCACCGAGTATAAATATCAGCATGAGGTATTTCTTGAACCCCATTATCTCAGTTTTCACCCTATACAGCGTCCATACTTTGAGGTCAGGGAGTTTGAACTATCAGTAGAACCACAGCCGGAGGGTATTCATCAATTGATTGATTCCTCCAATCATATTCTGCACCAGATTTGGTTTAACAATAAAGTAGCTCAACTGAATATTGAAGCTAATATTGAAGTGGAATCGCATGAATTCAATCCTTTTAATTTCCTGGTAGATACCCACTCAGCACATGCCAAATCTTATGATTCTGAGAAATACCTGGAAAAATCTGGTCAATACAGTTCAGATTTTTTAAAGATGGTTAGTGAAGCGCAACTATCTACCGACGGAACTATCGGCCTTGTCAATGGATTGCTGTCCGCGATTTCCGATAACTGGAAACACGAAGAGAGATTCGAGGAGAATATCCATGACCCTTCTGAATGTTTTCAATTGAAAAATGGCTCCTGTAGAGACCTTTCATGGATGATGATCCATATGCTCCGTGTTGCAGGAATACCTTCCCGCTTTATCAGTGGTTATGCCTTCAATCCGGACCTGGGTGAAGGTCATGAACTGCATGCATGGATCGAATTCTTTATCAAGGGTGCGGGATGGATTGGCGTGGATCCCAGTGCGGGGATTTATACCACCCACCAGTATATTCCCGTATCCAGTGACCCTGATCCAAGAAATACCCTTCCCGTCAATGGAAAATTCAGGGGGAAGGGGCATTCCACATTGACTACCCGGGTCAGGATGTCCCGGATAAAAAAATAGGAGCCGGTAATTAAACGGGCTCCTATCTCAGATCAATTATTAAATACTTTAGTCGACAATATTGAATTGTCCCGTCATGGATGAGTGAAATTCGCAATTGTAGAACAATGTATTGGGGGCATCATTGGGAACAGTAAATGTGATAGTTCCCGAAGAGGCACCATTATTCGTTACGCCGTTGTTGTAGGCGTTTGAGCTACCCGTACCCTGAGTGGAATTAATGTAGAATGGATGTCCCGGAGTACTTACCGTAAAGACATAGGTCATTCCCCTGGTCAGGGTAATATTGGGATTCGAAGCATCTGTCAGACCGCTTCCGTTGAATATGTAGGCTGAAGAACCACTGTTTGTCACCGCATACTCAATCGTTGTACCCATTCCCGCATTAGAGCCAATATTTCCCTGTGCCACTATCGTAGACAGTTCCGCAGCACTCAGATGGACATTGATGTAGCCATCGTAAGAAAGCAGTTCTGTATAGCTGATGGATGTGTTATCGTCCAGCTGGCTCACCTGGGTCTTACTGATCCCGGTGGTCCCATTGACAGAATTCAAAGTAACCACAATTCCTCCAGTGGTTGCCGCGTCATTTTCGTGGATATGCGCAGGGTGTTCTCCACCATCGGGCGTCCCAATAAGATTGAGTGTCACCAGCGTGGAACCATTTACTCGCTCTTCGAATGTCGCCGTACCACTGATTCCGGGAACGTCTTTTTCATTCAGATCATAAACAGTGCTCTCTCCGGTTAATTCATTCTGGCCAATATCTCCTTGCGCTACAATAGTAGCCAGTTCAGTTTCACTTAAATGGACGTTTATATAACCATTGAAATCAAGCAATTCAGCATACCCGAAAGGGGTAGAGTCATCAAGCTCGGCAACATGGGTTATGCTTACCCCATTATCTCCATCTACCGGATTAAAGGTAAAGGCAATGTCCCCGCCTTCGACGGCTGTATTGTCATGAATATGGGCAGGATGTGAGCCGTCCATCGGAGTGTTCTGAAGGGTAATGGTGGCAAGTGCTTCTCCACTCACGCGTTCTTCAAAAACTACTGAACCGCTGATTTCGGGAACCGCCACACTGTTCAGATCATAGCTTTTTGAGTTTCCGGTCAGTTCGTTGATCCCGATATCACCCTGGGCTACGATTGTTCCCAATTCGGTGGCGCTTAAATGAACATTTACATATCCGTCAAAGCCGAGTAGATCAGTATAAGTTACAGGAGAAGTATCATCAAGTTCGGTAATAGTAATTGAGCTCTCCCCGGTATCCCCGTCTACATCGGCCAGTGACAAAGCAATGCCCCCGCCTTCAGCAGCAGAATTGAAATGAATATGCGCTGGATGCAAGCCACCGTCAGGTGTATTGGCAAGATCCAGATCGATCGTAACACTGTTATCAGAGTTTTCTATGAATGTTACCGTGCCTGAAATCCCGGCTACCGCTCTTTCACTAAGTGTGTAGGTCTTTGAGTTACCCGTAGGGGTAGGCCCCGGATCCGGATCATCACCGCAGCTGATGAGCAAAAAAGCCGCAGATAAGGTTAAAAGTGATTTAGTAATGATTGATTTCATGATTTAATGATTTAGTTATGATCACAACATGAAAAGCAAGGAAATTGTTGCGATATCTAAAATAATAAAACAATTCAGTAGGTATAGTAACTAAGGTCGTCAATGTGCTAGCTTTGCAAGGAGTATCCCTTTAGCCGACGACCATGGATCTAAACAAATCAAAAGATTCAGGGGTTTATATCACAAATACTTTATTTAGATTATGTATGAACATCACTTTCACTGTCCCTATTGTACCGCATACATTTCAATGCTCCTGGATTTATCCGTCCCTGGCCAAACTTATTTAGAGGATTGTGAAGTTTGCTGTAATCCGATTGAAATATATTATTCGCAAGAAGACCAGGAACTCTACGAATTTCAGGCCTTGATGCTCGATCAATAGATTCATAATTCAGTCAATCAGGTCTGGATAAATTCATATATTATTACTTATGTATAGAATTCTCGTCGTCGATAATGACCTGAAGAATGGGAGAAAGTTTGCCCGATTTGCGGAAAGCCTGGGTTATAAGGCACAAATGAAAAATTCTGTCAATGCTGCCGTAAACCTTCTCAAGAAAGAGGAATTCGACCTGGTCATTCTAAATTTCACACATTCCGATCAATCGGCGCTAGACACCCTGAAGAAGTTGAAAATTGTATGTGGTGAAGCTCCCATTATCCTTTCTGCTCAATATTCGGATGTAAAATTTGCTGTAACTGCTCTTAAAAAGGGAGCCCAGGATTACCTGACCGACCCCATTCATCCCGACGAACTCAAGGAGGTTATCCGGGAAGCGCTGGAAAAGAAAGAGAACAGATCAAAACTTGGAAAGGCACGTGGCAGGTTAAAGAAACAACCTGAAAAGGAATTCCTTACAGGTCCAAGTCCACAGTCTCAGGCCATTATGAAGCAGATCGATCTCATAGCCTCAACGGATATGACCGTAATTATCGGGGGTGAGACCGGAAGCGGAAAGGAGTTTGTAGCCAAGAGAATTCACAGGAAAAGTAGTCGAAGCAAAGGACCTTTTGTAGCGCTTGACTGTGGAGCACTGCCGGATAATCTCGTTGCCAGTGAGTTGTTTGGACACGTAAAAGGAGCGTTTACCGGTGCAGTTACTGATAAAAAAGGAGTATTTGAAATGGCTAATGGGGGTACATTATTCCTGGATGAAATTGGCAATCTTAATTATGAAAACCAGATGAGCCTGCTCCGTGTGATCCAGGAAAGAAACCTGAGAAGGGTAGGGGGTACAAAGCTTATTCCCTTTGATGTGAGGATAATAGTGGCTACCAATGAGGATCTCAGGGAGAAGGTATTATCCGGTGATTTCAGGGAGGACCTGTACTTCAGGCTCAACGAGTTTATGATCCATATTCCACCCCTTAGAGAACGTAAACAGGATATCGAGGTCTTCGCCATGCACTTTTTAAAACTAGCCAATATTCGATTGAAGAAGAACATATCAGCTTTCGAACCTGAGGCCATAAAAAAACTCAAGTCCTATTACTGGCATGGCAACCTGAGAGAATTGAATAATGTGGTAAAAAAGTCCGTATTACTCTCTGAGTCTGATCATATTAACCCTGAAGTGCTGCCTCCGGAAATTGGTAATCCCCTTCAGGAATCCCAGGACGAGATGGATAGTTTAAAGGAGATTACCCGTAAAGCCCAGAAGTCCGCCATCCTAAAGGCGCTGAAAAGTGTCAACTACAATAAATCCAAGGCAGCCCGCCTTTTATCGCTCAACAGGAAAACCCTTTACAATAAGATTGAGGAACTGGACATCCGATTACCATAAGATGTGTAGTATTTATACATATGCTGTATAATTTTTACACAATAAAGTTTAAATAGTCTGCTTTTAGACCGATTTAAGGACGTTTACGGGCTTGGATCGGTCATTGCACTTATAGAAGCGAACTTTCAGAAATTTAAACAGATATGGAAAACGGAATAAAAGACAACAAATCAAAAATTAGAAAAGAAGACAAGAAGATGCGCTCATTCGCCCGTCTAGGATATTCAAAAATAGAAACTGTGGAACTGGTGACTTCAATGAACGTGCTCATGGCAAATATGAGTGTGCATTATCAAAAGCTGAGAAACTTTCATTGGAATGTAAAAGGCGAAGATTTCTTCGACATCCATGAACAATTTGAGAACCAGTATGAATTTATGCGGGTAGCCATTGATGATATAGCGGAAAGAATACGCGTATTTGGCCAGACCCCGATGAGCACGATGGCGGAGTACATCGATCATGCAGACATCAACGAAGCGAGAACGGATTTGTCATCTGATGAAATGGTAACCGAAATTATCAATGACTATGAAACCCTTCTCGAACACATGTTCGGGACGCTGGAAACTGCTATTGAACATGGAGACAGCGGAACTGAAGATATGATCAAAGGTTTTATCAAGATCATTGAAAAAAATCACTGGATGATGTCTTCATTCATGAACAGGGGTTAAGAATCCCCCATTAGAATGTCCTGAAAATCTCAGGTCTATATTAACCATAACACTACATAAACATGAAAAGGAATTATAAAATACTATTAGGATTTATTGCAGGTGCAGGAGCGGGACTATCAATTGGTTACCTGACAGCACCCAGAAGCGGAAAAAAGACCAGGAAGATGATAAAATCCGACCTTGAGAATACTGCTAAAAAAGTAGAGAGAAATGTACAAGACAAGGTCTCTGAGATATGGTCGGATCTGGATGATATGGTCTCCAATGCAACGGACCGATCCCTGCAAAAGAAGGCTGAGAGAAAGGCGGAAGAATTAAAAGAAGCGATAGAATCCTGATTTGGTCAGGAGTAAAGAAGATAGATGGCTACCCTGTAGCCATCTTTTTTTGTTTGTAGATGGCATTGATTAGATTCGTGGGTCCAATAAGAATATCGCATGCAAAAAGTGATTGTTGAGTCATCGAAATCCCTCGCAGACTACCACCTTGAACCTTCCCTGACTTCAGTAATTATCGACCTCGAAGAACTCATCCGGGAGCGAGCCAGGTTATTGGAAGGAAAAACTATCTGGATGATCAATTCAACTTCTCAGGGAGGCGGGGTCGCTGAAATGCTACCAAGCCAAATGAACGTATTGAGAAGTTGTGGGGTATCAGTAGAATGGCTTGTGATTGAGACCAAGGAAGCCGAGTTTTTTAATTTTACCAAGAAGATCCACAATGCCATCCATGGCAAAGGAAACTCCGGTGATTTTAACGATGGACAAAAAGCGGTGTATGATGATGTAAACCGAAAAAATGCTGAAGAATCTCTAAAGTTCATTAAAGATGGTGATATCGTGGTCATCCACGATCCGCAACCGGCAGGTATGGCATCGATTATAAAAGAGAACAGGGATGTAAAACTGCTCTGGCGCTGCCACATTGGCCTTGAATTGAGAAATGAAGCGACTGAAAGTGCCTGGAATTTCCTCCGGGAGTATCTGATCCCATTTGACCACTTTGTTTTTTCAGTGGATGAATATGTACCATCTTATATCGACAGGTCCAAAGTATCCATTATTCCCCCCGCCATAGATCCCCTCAGTTATAAAAACAGGGATTTGGGAATACACAAAGCAGTAGGAATATTGCACCAGGCCGGCGTGGTAGACCACGTCAAGGAAATGGTCTATCCATTTTATAATGGAAAAGTACTGCGAATTCAACCTGACGGAAGCGCGGGAAATGCTATTATGCCCTACGATCTTGAAATACTGTACCGACCTGTGATAACCCAGGTTTCACGCTGGGATCACCTGAAGGGGTTTATTCCCCTCATACAAGCCTTCGTAAAGCTTAAAATTCATGCTTCAAGTCTGAAGAAAGATGATTACGCCGCCAAATGGATTAATACCAGCCGCTTGATTCTTGCGGGGCCTGATCTGGGATCTGTTTCGGATGATCCTGAAGGGTTGGAAGTGCTAAATACCATTATCAGGGAGTATATTGAATTACCGGAAGAAATCCAGCGAGATATTGCCATACTGCTTCTCCCTATGAACTCTGCCAAGGAGAATGCCTTGATTGTTAACAGCCTACAACGAAGTTCCAATATCATCGTCCAGAACTCAATCCAGGAAGGCTTTGGACTTACTGCAACAGAGGCTATGTGGAAATCTATCCCGATTGTAGTATCCAGTGCGACGGGATTGATGCAGCAGGTTACTGATGGTGTTGAGGGACGTGTCAATCCGGATGCCAGCGATCCCGAAAAACTCAAGGATATCCTGTTTGAAATAATTCAGAATCCGGACCTCAGGGATGAAATGGGGAGGAACGGAAAGCACAGAGTGGTACGTCAGTTCAATGTTCTTCAACAATTGATACTCTGGGTGAACTGCTGGACTGACCTACACTGAGTTACCTATTAAACTCTACCGGCACATCGGAAGGATGACATTTGGTGCAGCTTGCAGTCTTAATGAACTCTCCATATGGCTGCCTAATAGGCTCCTGGGTCATCAAACTGTGTTTCATCAATTGACCCAGCATTTCATTCCTCGTGTTCATCTCGATGTATACCGTGTCACCGGTTTCAGGATACTTAATTAAAATTACCGGTACTGATCCTTTGCCGGCAGAATCTGATTTTACCACAGCCCACTCATCATCAGAAGTGCGGACCACTGACCTATTTTCATAGGGTATCCAGGCGATAGAAACTTCAACAGGTGAATGGTATGACCAGACCTGTGCGGGCTTCAATTGTCTGACTTGTGTAGGCACCAGTTCCTTTTGCGTTTTACAGGTTGACACCGCAAAAATGATTAAAAGGAACCCAAAAAAATATCGAAAATCCATGCGTTTCATATACCAATAAGATAGCGAAGAAATGCCAGAAAAACTAGGACATTCATCACTCTACAGAGGTCATTTTCCACCCCCCATTAACTATACTTTCAACCTTATTATTTCTCACAAAGATGCAGAGTTTCTTTACCACATTACTACTTTATCACTCTACCACTTTACATACCACCTTTCCCCCGCTGAACCGCTGAACCGCTGAACCCCTAAAACCTATAAGTATACACCGCTTTAAGCGCAATCCCCTGTTGTGTTGTGAGCATCCTGTAGGCCATGTTATCAAGCCAATTATGATTATACACCAGGAAGATGTCACTACCCGGTGTCAGTATCCATCGGAACCTCGTATTAGTCCCGATCAATTCGCTTACATCGTCGTATTGGATATTTACTGAAAGCGAAATATCCGGGGTAAAATCGAAGCCTAAATCAGTCCTCACCAGGTTGGTGATAAACCCGCTTCCTTCAGCACTCACCTTGGTACGATTATACTCGGCAGTGAGATTGATTCCCGGAATGGGGCGGAGGGTTAGCCTTAAGCGTACTTCATCCTTATTCCCGGTCCAGAATCCGCCTGTTTCGTAGCCGATTGATCCGGAAACCTTGCGGAAGGATGCAGTCCCGAATCCGCTATCTACCGACCAGTTGGAATACTCGCCCGGATTCACAATCACCGTTCCGTCCCGGAGAATATCAAAGTCCTCATCGAGCAGCTCAAAATTTCGGGTGATCTCCAGGTCTATCCGCTCGCCCGATTCAAACCGGACTTCCCCCAGGGTAAAGCGGATATTCTGTGTCAGCAACTGATAATCGAGGTCCATAAGGTGTTCAAAATAAATACCCCATTCAATCTCCCTGATCAGGTTGCTCTCTTCGAACAGGGGAGAATAACGGATTGCCGGCTGAAACCTCCTGAATCCATTTCGACGATTGAAACCAACGGCCGGATCATAACCCTCCCCAAATTCGCGGTAGGAAACCCAGCCTGTCCACGGCTGATTGGGAAAATTTAACCGGAACCCCCTGGAAGAGCGATCCATAATATCGGAGCTGTCATCTGTCGGGGATGAGGGATTGTGCCCCACAAAAAAAGCAGAAAATTGGAGCACTTTGTCACCAAAGAATTTTGAGGTATTGAGTTCGAGATCAGCGCCGATGGTATGCCTGTCCTGCACCGGGTCAAACAGTGATTCCCCATTATCCGTTGACCGACGGGTATAGATAATTCCAATGGAGCTTTCCCTGCCTATATTCCGACGAAACCTTGCCACTGTAAAAGTCTCAGCTTCAAGGGTATCCACACCCGCAGTCCGGGCATGAAAGAGGGCCACATTGTTCTCACCAATATTACCCAGAAGGCGCCCCCCGTATCTCAAGGGAATTGGCCGCCCCTCGAGGAGCCCGATTCTGCGACTGAAATATGGATCGACCCCACTGCTGGGGGCAAATTGCAGCACCCGGCTCCCTTCCAGGAAAAAATCCCTTTTTTCGGGAAACCGAAGTGGAAACCTCGTCAGGTTTATCTGACGGTCATCGACTTCTGTCTGGGCAAAATCAGTATTATAGGTAAAGGATGCCTTGAGTCCGGGAGTAACATTATAGTTGATATCAAATCCCCCATTCAGTTTCGAATCTCTAGTGGTTTCCGATGACTCGCTGTCGAATTCCTTACTGGACTGTACAATTCCGTAGGGAATGACCTCTAGGCCAACCCCCTGTGACAACTCCGTCAATCCGGTTAACTGTCCAGCGTTTTGAGGCCTGAAAAGTCCCTGGTTTCTCCGATGGCCTGTCCACATCAATTCTTCATTGTACCTGCGAATGGTCCGCTGAAAATTTATTCCCCAAGCCTCTGCTTCCGGGTTGAAATTTAACGTTTGGAAGGGAATCCTGATTTCAGCCGACCACCCGAATTCCCCAATATGGGTTTTGGCGATCCAAATGCCGTCCCAATCCTTGTTGATACGTCTACTCCCGGGACCACCTCCCTGGCCGGTCGCCAGCAAACCGTCACCGCGCAGGGCAATGGGATTGATCTCGAAGAAATAAGCCCTTCTCTTATCATTAAATGTATCCAGGATCCACATAAAGCTATCATCTGTTCTCAAAGAGGCATCTCGTTTTCGTTGGTAAGCCTTAATCCCGGAAGGGTCACTATCATAGAGAATGGCCCCTATGTACAAGTTCTGCGCATCGTAGGCGATTCTTATTTCGGTCCGTTCAGAGGGTTCGCCCCCCTCCACGGGTTCAGTGGCAAGAAAGCCACCGGACGGGGTAATCTCAAGCCAGAATCCTTCATCCAGCTTACCGTCCAATACAATGGATTGGCCCTTTAAGCGATGAGCTTCTATTACTTTATCCTGGGCGGTCGCCACCACCGCAAGTGACAGTAAAATAAGAAGGATAAAAGGTCGATTGACAGCCATTTTAACAAATATGCTAAATCAGGAAGAGGGAGTATTTGACATTTACACGAATGGCTGATAGAGCCAGTCTGGTGTAAATAAAGCAACCCCTGCAACAATCCCCAGTTTTAGCTGTTATTCTCATATTATGGTAAAGGAATTAGAATCGGTGTGGGATTACCCGAGGCCTCCGAAATTGGAGCCTTTCAACGGTCATGTACGCATTGTACACAACCAAAAAGTAATTGCCGACTCAAACCGGGCTTTCAGAGTACTTGAAACCAGTCATCCACCTACCTACTACATACCAATGGATGATATCAATATGGATCATTTTGAACATAATGCGCATAATTCCTTCTGTGAGTACAAGGGAACTGCCAGCTATCTTAATCTTATCGTTGGAGAGAAGATGGTAAGAAACGCTGGTTGGTTCTATGTAAATCCTAACAAGGCATTTTCTGAAATAAAAAACTACGCCTCATTTTACGCTTCCAAGTTTGATGAATGCATCGTAAATGATGAGAAAGTACTTTCCCAGGAAGGGGACTTCTACGGGGGATGGATTACGAGTAATATTAAAGGACCATTTAAAGGAGGACCGGGAACATATGGTTGGTAAATTTCTGCTTTCAGTAATAATGGGTTTCAATACACTAAACGGACCACTTGATGAATTCAAATGGGAGCATCG
>JAHEKQ010000046.1 GCA_024638265.1 Flammeovirgaceae bacterium | reverse complement strand
CCTACCACCTACCACCTACCACCTATCACCTACCACCCTCAACCCCCAACCCCCAACCCCTCAACCACTCAACCACTCAACCACTCAACCACTCAACCACTCAACCACTCAACCAATCTTTCTCAAACCTTTCCTTTCCATTCTCCGTATACTATTGTACATTTGCAAACCGACCGGTCGGTCTTACTATGACAAAAGGAGTAGAAACAAGGGAAAAAATACTGGAGAAATCCGCTGAGCTGTTTAACCAGCATGGATATGACGGTTGTTCGTTGAACGACATCATGGACGCCACGGGTTTGCAGAAGGGGGGGATTTATAACCATTTTAAGAACAAGGAGGAGATTGCGGTGGAGGCCTTTGACTTCTCTATGCAGAAGGTGATCCGAAGATTCCGCAACCGTCTGGACAAGGTTTCTACTTCCTGGGAAAAACTGGTAAGCGTAATAGAGACTATAGGTTCTTTTGCCTATGATCCTGTGATTCTCGGTGGATGTCCGATGTTTAATACGGCCGTAAATTCAATGAATACACACCCTGCATTGAAGAAAAGGGCCCAGGAGGGTTTGAATATGCTTATCCGCTATGTGGAAATTAAACTGGAGCAGGGGGTTGAATCCGGAGAATTTAAAAAAGTCGATGACCTGACCGGACTTGCTTCGATGATCATATCAACCGTAGAGGGGGGTGTGATCATGTCAAGGGTTTACGAGGATGATAAATTCGTAAAACAGGCAGAAGAATTTATGATTGGTCATCTGAGCAATGTATTGAAGTAAAAAATTTTGTATTAAAAAGACCGATTGGTCTGAATGTCATGAAGCAGAAGAAAAAAGTAAAAATTCCATTGGTTCTGAGGCTTATAAGGAGCGTCTTTCCCATCCTTGAGAAGGTCTTTCCCGGCTTGGCAGCTTTATGGGCCAGGAAGTTATTCTTCCAACCCATAAGATTTCCCGTTACCTCCCGTGAAAGGGAGTTTGCCGGGAAGACAGAACAATTTCAAATTGAAGTCAATGGCAACAAGGTAAATTGCTATAGCTATGGATTCGGGAAACCCGTAATTTTCGTTCATGGCTGGTCAGGCAGAGCCACCCAGTTCTGGAAGTTTGCCGAAGTGTTTGCGAATTATGGTTATCGCATCATAAGTTTCGATGCGCCGGGGCATGGACAGTCCAGCGGCCATACTACTACAGTAGTTGAATTTGCCGAGATTGTAGGATTTCTGGCTGATAATTACAAGGCAAAACTTCTTGTAGGTCATTCTCTGGGCGGAGTAGCATCGCTTCTCGCCATCAATCGCGGAACTCCGGCAGATCACTTGCTGATGATCAGTAGTCCTTCCATTGCGGATGAGATCATCAGCGAATTCCTGACACGTATCAATGCATCCCCAAAATCGGGGAATCAGATCCGGAAATATGTAAAAGACCTGACAAATCAACCCTTTGAAAATTTCATGAGTCTTCACCTGATCAAAGAAGTGAAAAATGTACGAATCAAGTTGATTCACGATGAAACCGACAGCCAGGTGCCCATCGATCACTCTGAAAAACTTGCCGAAGAATACCCCGGAGCGGAGCTTGTGAGAACCAGCGGACTCGGGCATAATCGGATACTGGCAGATGATAAGGTAGTCAGGGAGAGCCTCTTATTTGCTTCGATGTCATAGGGGTAATTTTACACCGAGGCGGTATATCACCCGTTTATGTAATAAATAAACACCTTTCATTGCAGAGGTGTTTATTTTGTAAGTAGCTAAGTGCATAGCATATGAAAATGATCGAAACCAGTGAGATCGCCAAGATCTATAAAATGGGTACCACTGTCGTGGAAGCCCTGAAATCTATTTCTGTTGAGATAAGCAGGGGAGAATATGTTGCAATTATGGGTTCCTCCGGATCGGGGAAATCAACACTCATGAACATCATCGGATGCCTGGATACCCCGACATCTGGCCGCTATATTCTCAATGAAAATGATGTCTCTGATCTCACGGAAAATGAACTGGCAGAAATAAGAAACAAGGAGATTGGATTTGTATTCCAGACATTTAATCTTTTACCAAGAGCTACTGCACTGGAGAATGTAGCCCTTCCCCTGATTTATGCGGGTTTTAAACGTAGTGAGCGGGAGGAAAAAGCCCTGGAGGCCCTCGATAATGTCGGACTGGGCGACAGAGCTACGCATAAACCCAATGAGCTATCCGGTGGCCAGAGGCAACGTGTGGCCATTGCCAGAGCTTTGGTGAATAATCCCAGTATTATCCTGGCTGATGAACCCACTGGAAACCTGGACACGAAAACCTCCTATGACATCATGGACCTCTTCCAGAAGCTACATGACAAGGGTAATACCATAATCATGGTAACACACGAAGATGATATTGCCCATTATGCACACAGGATTATCCGTCTCAGGGATGGACTGGTGGAAACCGATGATGTGAACAAAGAGATCAGATCCACGACTCCAGTAATTTCAGAATGAAAATCTATACCAAAACGGGTGATACGGGTGACACCGGACTCTTTGGTGGAAAACGCGTTTCAAAGGATGAACTTCGTATCGAGGCTTATGGAACCCTCGACGAGCTGAATTCACATATCGGACTGATAGCGAGCATCAATCTCCCTTGTATCAGCGAAGAATTCCTGTTTGACATACAATCCATAATTTTCGATATGGGTTCTCACCTGGCCTCCACACCGGGAAAAGATTTAAAACTCCCTGAACTAAAGGATGCCAGTGTAGAAAGACTTGAACTAGCGATTGATGAGTTTAGCGCCGAATTACCGGAACTTAAAACTTTTATTCTCCCGGGTGGATCTATGGAGGCATCGCAGGTGCATATTGCGAGAACCATTTGCCGAAGGGCTGAACGGAGGATTGTAGCCCTGAACAAGGCTGAAGGCGTTCCCCCTATCATTATTACCTTCATTAACCGCCTTTCCGATTATCTTTTTGTATTGGCCCGGAAGGTAATTCAGGACCAGGGAACGGAAGAGATTCCCTGGAAACCCCAAAAGTAGTTTACAATACCATAGCGGGGCATTATATTTGCAGCCGTTCGAGATGATGAGAAGACTGCTGACCATATTCCTTTCTTTTACTACCCTTGGCTTGATAGCCCAGATAAACAATGTGGTAGTTGATACCGATTATCGATTACAACAAGGTTCTGTAGATGTTGCCATCAATACCAAGGATCCGGCCAATGTGGTAGTAGCCTCCGACCTCAACCGTATTTCAGTCTCCCTCGACAGTGGGGCCACCTGGCAAAAGAAGCTGATTCTTCCGGATAACGGCATTTTGGGGAAATCCGAGCTGCACGCTGACAGAAGGGGTCGCTTTTTCCTCATTGCTTCTAGTGTGGACCAGGATGATGATTGGGAAGCGTCCGAAATCTCGGGAAGGCTTATAACGTTTATGAGTGATGATAAAGGTATGACTTGGGAACTGGTCAGTGAAATCGATGAGACTTCCGAACAACCCGTTTCAAATTTCAGCTCCTCGATTAATGTGGTGAGTGGGGACTTCTACTCAGTATGGGAAAGCGAATCAGGTGATGCGAATAATATTATGTTTTCAATGGCTTCTGCAGGAAAAAACTGGAGCAAGCCGGTAGAACTTATCCATGAACCGGCAAACGCCGAGCCATATGGATTAAGTCCGGCCCCCGGTGCGAGTGGGCAGGTGTATGTAATCTGGGCGGATGAGGGTAAGATCAAGTTGGACCGGACTTATAACAAGGGGAAAATGTGGTTGAGGAATGACATTTCCATAGCCGACGTAACCGGTGATTTCCAGGTTCCGGGTTATGCGGGACCGGCCGGATTTCCCGTAAGTGCCACAGACCTGAGCGGCAGTAATTTCAAGGGGGCATTATACATCACGTGGCCTCAATTATTGACTGATGATCAGGGTTCCGAAATACATTTTATCAGGTCTACCAATAAAGGGGATTCATGGTCCAGATCAGGCAGAATCAGTAATCCCGCAGAAGGTGCATTTCAATTTTCGCCAGCAATCACTGTCGATCCAGCAACAGGTCTTCTATACATAGCTTACTTCAGCCGGGTTGGACGCGAGGACAACCACAGTGATGTTTACCTGGCCTGGTCCCTGGATGGCGGTGGATCATTTAAGCAGGCAAAAATCAATACTGACCCTGTAAATACAGAAGGATTTGAATACCTGCACAACGGACTTTCTCTGACAGCGTTCCAGGGCATTGTTTGCCCGACCTGGATAAGCAAGGGAGAAAAAGGAAGTAATATTATTTCAGCCTGTATGGATTACAAAGATTTGGGAATCAAGTAAACTCTTTGGGCGCTGTTTGGTTGTAATATCTTGGCGTTGATTGTTATAACTATTAATTTTGTGATTTAAGAGAAATAAGGAATGATTGAAGAGAAACTAAAGTTTAAAGTTAAAGACATTGAGCTCGCTGATTACGGGCGCAAGGAAATCAGGCTTGCTGAAGCTGAAATGCCGGGCCTTATTGCCCTTCGGGAAGAGTTTGGACAATCCAAGCCCCTCAAGGGAGCCAGGATCGCCGGTTGCTTGCACATGACCATTCAAACGGCTGTATTGATCGAAACACTCGTGGAATTGGGTGCCGATGTACAGTGGTCATCTTGTAATATCTTTTCTACCCAGGATCACGCCGCGGCTGCTGTTGCTGCAGCAGGAGTACCGGTATATGCGTGGAAGGGTATGAACAATGAAGAATTTGACTGGTGTATTGAGCAGACCCTGATTTTCCCAGACGGGCAACCACTCAACATGATCCTCGACGATGGGGGAGACCTTACCAACATGGTATTGGATAACTACCCAGAACTTGTGAATGGAATCAAGGGGATTTCAGAAGAAACTACCACTGGAGTTCTTAGGCTCATTGAAAGGGAAAAGAACGGAAAACTTCCCCTTCCTGCGATAAACATCAACGATTCAGTTACCAAGAGTAAATTCGACAACAAGTACGGTTGTAAGGAATCACTTGTAGACGCCATACGAAGAGCAACTGATATTATGATGGCTGGAAAAGTTGCTGTAGTAGCGGGATATGGTGATGTTGGAAAAGGATCAGCCGCTTCCCTTCGTGGAGCCGGTGCAAGGGTGATTGTAACGGAAATCGATCCGATTTGTGCACTGCAAGCTGCGATGGACGGATTTGAAGTTAAGAAAATGGATGACGCAGTGCTGGAAGCCGACATCGTGGTTACGGCAACCGGAAACAAGGACATTATCGTAGGTCGTCACTTCACTGCGATGAAGGACAAAGCAATCGTCTGTAATATCGGACACTTTGATAATGAGATTGATGTAGCATGGCTTAATGACAATGCTGACAAATCAGAAATCAAGCCCCAGGTGGATCTTTACAGGTTCTCCAACGGCAATGAGATCATCCTGCTTGCTGAAGGCCGCCTTGTAAACCTGGGTTGTGCAACAGGACATCCCTCATTCGTTATGTCAAACTCCTTCACCAACCAGGTACTGGCTCAGATTGAGTTGTGGAAAAATTCGGAGAATTACGAAAGGCAAGTGTATACACTTCCCAAGCATCTCGATGAGAAGGTAGCAGCTTTGCACCTCGCCAAGATCGGGGTGGTACTCGATACGCTTACAGAAGACCAGGCGGAATATATCGGAGTTGAGAAAAACGGACCGTTTAAGCCTGACTATTACCGGTATTAATCCGTAAAATATAATAATAGGAAGGGACCATTTTGGTCCCTTTTTTTATGTATTATCCTTTCAGGTTGCTTCTTTTTTGCGAAATAGCGGTATCAGGGCATCGAATCCTCCGAAATATCCCAGCCCGGGCTGGACACCCATATAAACAAGGCCATACCACCAAACTCCTGAAGCCATGGAAATTGCTATTCCTGCCAATAAGTAAAAGAGGGGGGGTATGATGATCCCGAAAACAAACTTGAGTGAGCCCGTGAAAACCGGGTCTTTGACAACTCTATCCAGGAGTTTCTTAACCAGCAAGTACGGAATGAAGTTATTGATCAGTACCCATACCGCAAACAAGAGGCTCAATGGATTGCGAATCTTTGAAGAATCAGAAGGATGATGGACCGTTTCGGAATTTGATATGACAGATTCAAGTACAATTTTATCACGGAGGAACTGGTCGAAATAGTTTTTATGATAGCTCCGGCGACGAAGAAATTCAGATTTTATGGTTTGATAATTCTCTTCGGGGAAGTGAAGTATCAGGGGCTTCATTTTTTCTCTCAGGTCGTCTTTGATCGTATCCAGGCATTTCCTCTGGTCCGCTTCACACTCTTTGCGGTAGCTCGAAACCGGCACAGGCTCCCCAAAGTTGACAATTACCCTTGAACGAAAAGATTTGGGTTCTTCATACTGTATTCCAACCGGCACGATCATTAATCCCGCTTTCCATTCAGATTCTGTTTCTGTTTGAAGGGCTATCCTGGGCAGGCCTCGTTGTAAAGTTCGCACCCGCCATTCTTCGGCGTGATTCCCCTCGGGGAACATGGTAATCATTTGCTTCTTGCTCAAGAGGTCCACGCAAATTTTTATGATCTCATCGTTTTTTCGCACACTCCCGATCCCATCCCGGAAACGGTATATAGGCATGATCCGGATGAGCTTGAGCAGGGTTCTGGCCAGGGGTCCCTTAAATACTTCGGCCCTGGCAAGGTAATATGGCAATCTGCCTGATGAACAGGTCACTAATAGTGCATCCAGAAACGCATTTTGATGATTACCAGCAAAGATAACCGGCCCATTTCCGGGAATATTGTCCTTACCGGTCACAACCCAATTCCTGAAATAAAGTGTTAGCACAAAGGAGACAAATTCCCTGAGCAGTATATTCAGGATTGTTAACATAGGATCAATTTTCGATCTCTACCACCATCTCGATTTCGACAGCGATATTGGAAGGAAGGGAATTCATCCCGACCGCAGCACGGGCATGTTTTCCTTTTGCACCGAAAATTTCAACCATCAGATCTGAGAATCCATTGATTACCTGTGGTTGTTGGGTGAAATCTTCTGTACAATTGACCATCCCGGTAACTTTGACGATCCTGGAGACTCGGTTTAAGTCTCCAATCTCAGCCTTGAGTGATGCGAGCATAGAAATACCTGCCAGCCTGGCGGCTCGCTGACCCTCTTCAATGGAAAGATCTCTTCCGACTTTGCCTGTAACATTTCCACCTTCTGGCAGCGCAGGGCCATGTCCCGCGAGAAAGACGAGATTGCCGGTAGTGACAGCCTTAACATAGTTGGCCATGGGTTTTGTGGGTTCGCCGAGGGTGATACCTAACTCTTTGATCTTCTCATTGACATCCTGGGCTTTAAGGGCCGGAGCGAGGAATAAAAGGATAATGGGAATAAAAGCGAGGTTTTTCATGTTTGGAATCAGTTAATGAAACCGAATCTAATGAAAAAATCCAAGATGGTTAGTTTACGATATTGTTGTAATCCTCTCTTCCCGTTGGATCGATCTCGACGAGGAGATTATAAGCTTGTCGCCTGACCTGGATATCTCCATCGGAATAGATATTTACAAGCTCGTCGGATTTGGCATCCAGGAAGGAAATCACAAGAATTGAGGCAGGATATTGCCGTTTGATCAGCCGGATATCCTTGAGTACCTGCAGGATCTCATCACGGCTTTTATCGGGATCGTCAGAAAAAACATCGAGCCCCTGACGGTGATATTTGTAAAGGCCGCTTCTGATGGGTTCCATTCTTTGGTTGGTCAGGTTCTCGATCAGCCAGTATCGATTCCTGTTATTTTCCAGTGCCTTCCATCCGGGATAATTGGTCTGCTGGGCCATATTGACCACGTTCAGTGCCCTCTGGAAATAGTTGGTTCCCCCCAACTCTTCGAAACTGTCATAATCCAATCCCAGGATGATATAGGCATAAAATGCCAGCATCGCGGTTATATTACTGTTGAAATTATTATCGCTGAAATCAAGTGGTTGGGATTCCACGTATTCAAACTGCCAACTCCGATCAGCGAAATTCAGCATAATGGATTCATAGTTGGTATTGTACACCGGCCTGGCGGACTGGATCTGGATACTGGCCGAGAATTGGCCTATGCTCGGCATTTCATCAATGATGATGTTTAGATTACACTTGATCTTCTCATGCTGTTTAAAAACATCGGAAGTCCATCGCCTTTGATTCAGGAATTGCTCAAAGGAGTTTTCCATATCCTCGAAAACACTATTGTCCACAGTTCTGACCTTATCGCTATTGATGGTCACGTCACAGATCAATTCCTGGGACCACCCCCTGATGGAAAAGGTGATCACAACCAAAAAGAACAGAATTTTATATCCGCTGGATAATCTCACTGACGATGTCTTTTGCCACTTCACGCTTACTCTTTAACTCGAAATCCTTTCGATTATTGTCTTTGTCAAATATACTGATCTTGTTAGTCTCATAGCCAAAACCGGCACCATCTTCGTTCAGGCTGTTGAGCACGATCATATCGAAATTTTTTGACTTCAGTTTTTTAAGGGCATTTGCCTCCTCATTATCAGTCTCAAGGGCGAAGCCGACAACGAATTGACCATTGGTCTTTGTTTTGCCCAATTCACTGGCGATATCAGGGGTTTTCTTAAGGTGTAGCTCTCCTCCTGAGCTTTCTTCCTTTTTGATTTTGGTCTCGCTATATTTTTCAGGCGAGTAATCGGAGACTGCCGCCGATAGTACCGCAATATCAACTTTACTGAAACAGGATTGACTTGCCTCAAACATTTCCCGTGCACTGACCACATTTATAATTTTATGGACGGGTGGGGGAGATATCGATGTCGGCCCTGAAACCAGGATGACTTCTGCTCCATGATCTTCGAGTTCAGCGGCAATGTAGTAGCCCATTTTACCTGAAGAGTGATTGGATATGTACCTTACCGGGTCGATTGCTTCCCTTGTGGGGCCAGCTGTTACCAGCACCCGTTTACCGGTTAGGACTTTTTTTTTACCGAGCCTCGAATCAATGGCTTCCATGATACCTATGGGTTCAGCCATTCTTCCCTTACCCTCCAGTCCACTTGCGAGTTCGCCAAATTCGGCATCGATGATATCGACACCATGTTTTTTGACAGTGTCGAGGTTGGTTTGTGTAGAAGGGTGGTTGAACATGTCCAGGTCCATGGCAGGCGCGATCATTACAGGGCACCTGGCAGAGAGATAGGTGGCCATTAATAGGTTATCACATGTACCATTAGCCATTTTTGCCAGGGTGTTTGCCGTACATGGCGCCATGACCATCAAATCTGCCCACAAGCCCAGGTCGACGTGGTTATTCCACTCACCTGAATCGTTTTTCTGGAAACTGTGCAATACGGGATTTTTGGAAAGTGTACTCAATGTGAGGGGACTGATAAATGCCTTTGAGTCAGGTGTCATCAATACCTTTACCTCAGCACCGGCCTTTACCAATTCGCGCACGAGCAGAGCGCTCTTGTAGGCGGCGATGCTCCCTGTAACACCCAGTAGGATTTTTTTCCCAGAGAGCATGGATCAATTATAATTCGGGAATATCTTCCAGATCTTCGTCCCGGTTTCTGAACATTACCTTGTTGTCCAGGAATTCCTCTGTGGCTACAGTGGTAGGCTTGGGTTGTTTCTCATAAAACCGGCTGATCTCTATTTGCTCCCTGTTCTCAAAGACTTCTTCGAGGTTATCTACAGTAGAAGCAAATTCAGCGAGCTTGGCATTGAGCTCCTCCTTTTCTGCTACCGCGATCTGCTTAGCGCGGGTGGCTATGACAGCGATAGACTGGTAAATATTGTCCGTTTGGCCAACCAGGTCGGCCAGGTTTCTGGTTACTAATGATGCTGAAGTCATCTTATTTAAATTTATTTTTTTGCGAATTCTGCTAATTTATCTAATGTATTCTCATAGGCTTTTTCCGCAGTCCGAATATAGTCACTGTCAGGATAGCGGTCTATAAAAGCCTCATAATATTGCTTGACAAGGGCGAAGCGCTCCTGTTGTTTGGAAATAATACTTTGTTGGGCATACTGGTATTGTGCCATTATTTTATGGTAATCGGCATCCTCTACCAATTCGGAATCAGGATATTCGATTTTAAAGTTTTTAAAGGCGACTACGGCTGCTGTGTAGAATTTCATTTTGTAATACTGGTATGCATTGGCGTAACCCTTCCTCTCGAGTCTCTCTTGAAGTTCTTGTATATGGTCCCCTGCATTTTCGGAGAATTCACTATTCGGGTATTTATTCAGGAAATCCTGCATGGCAACAATAGCTTCCTGGCTGCTGGTTTGATCGAGGTTTTCTCCTGGGGCATCGGCATAAAGTGAATAGGCATACATATACCGGGCCTCTTCTACCAGGTCACTCCGGCCATAGGCTTCATAAAAGGTCTGAAAATGGTGGGAGGCCAACAGGTACATTCCCTGATTGTAATGACAATACGCAAGGTAGAATTGAACCTCCTCCCCCTCGGGTAGTCCCCTCACTATAGGCAGAATCTGTTCAAAAAGGATTGAAGCCTTGTAATAGTCTTCCTCTTCGTAATACTGAAGTGCTGCCTCGTATTTCACTCTCCAATCCTGATTCCTTTCGATTTTACGAAACTTACAGGACTGCGAGAAAATGGCGATGGAAAGCAATCCTATTATCCAAAAAAATGCCCGTTTCTGCATAAGCCTGCAAATATAGTTATTGACCTACTGAATACCAATTCCATTAATACTGTTAACAGTATTGAACGAATAATATTTCAAATGTTTCGGATTATTTTCTGACGATGAGTTTACGGGTCATCACACCGTCGTTTTCAATGTAAAGGGTATAGAAGTATACACCCGGATTAAAGGCGCTGGCATTTATCTTAAGTTTGGTCTCAAGCGGCTGAAGTTTATACTCACCAACAATACTTCCCAGGACACTGTGTAGCACGATTTTGGCTTCGGAATCCGGATCCAGCATAGCATAGTCGACAATGGCGAAGTCTGAAACCGGGTTCGGGTAAACGTCATTTATGATCAATTTCCTCGAATTGAATAAAGCGTTAGTTTCAGAAGCTTCCCTGATTGCGTAGTTCACTTCTACGGTAATGTCATTACCGGGGTTCGAGCGGTCTGTTATCAGGTACTTTACCGAGCTATAGCCCTCACCCAAACCTGCTTTTAGTACACTGCGAAATCCATCGAATGTCTCACCGGGTTGGATTTCAATATCCAGTCGCCCTTCATCTTCATCCGGTAGAAGGCAGTTTTCATCAAGGCAAAACCACGTCTCCTGGCCTGTCCCAATATTAGCCTCAAGGCGTTTAATTCCAAGAGTTATAGGTTGATCGGAAAGGTTTCTTATGGCTAGGTTTCCTTCAATATCGGTTCCAATCTGACCGGAAAAAGAGTTGTCCGGCGAAACCTCGAAGGTTTGTCCATATCCCAGTAGGGTACAGAGGCAAATTATCAATATGGTAACGACGCTCCTTTTCATTAAATATTTATACCTGGGATTGGATACATCATATATTGCATTAATTAACCGTGAAAAATGCAATCCTTTTATTAAAAAATATTCAGGACCCAATCCCTCGCTTAACTAAAATACGAAAACACGGGTAAAATCGAAGTGCTCAGGGGAGATTTTTTGTCTTATTTCGCAATAAAATAACAGAACTATCGTTCATCGGACTTCTCCAGGGGCTGGATACGCAAATAAAGTACGTCTTCAAGGGATGGTTTTTTCTCGATCTGCCACCGAAATCCAGGCAGTGTCTTCTGTTCCTCTGTGATTTCATGGGGCGGGATGAAATCACCCTCATTGTTCTTATAGAAGGTAATAGTCTCCACCATGTTCCTGTCGAACCGGATTAGCATATTGCTGCAAACCACCTTGTTCATTCCCATCACTATTTCCCCGTCCTCTTCCATCACAAAGTAGATCGATTCGCCGTTTCCATTGACATCCACTTTATCAATTTCCTGGTCCTTGAAATGCGTGATCATGTTCCGCCCTTTTACCTGGTTAAAGTTGTTGGCGGAATCACGACTGATAATGAATGACTTTGCATTCATGGTCAGGGTTTTGAGGGTATTGTTGGAAATGAGAAGTTTCATGGTGTCTGCTGTGAGTTGTGTTCCATCAGTCCATAGTATGGGGTCAGTATAGAAATAGATAGTGGAATCAGCCGGCCTGTAGGACAGGGAGTCTGAAAGCCCCTGGAGATCAGACTTATAAACGGCCACATTGTGATAAGCCAGTACGTAATCGTCGTCCTTGGCAATCTCTACGGAGACAAGTGTGTCAGCCCTCATGTAAAGGGTATCACCTTCCGCCACGGCTTTTTTCATTACCGGGTTATTCCACACCTTGGTTATGCCGGAATTTTTATCGTAGACAGCTGATTGCCCTGTGATAATCACTTCATCTTCTTTAGCAATCATTCTGACGTTACCATCTGCCCGGTACAATTGTGACTTCTCATCAATACCTATCCGGCGCCCTTTGAGATAATATGCCTCTGTTTCAAACTCACCTATGCTCAGGTTAGATTCTTTGTTCTCAGTATCATAGCTTCCTGAATTGTAGGTCGCAGTTTCACCTTCTTTATTTGTCAAAAGGGTCGGGGAGTGAAAGTATATCACTTTGGTCCTTGAGTTATATTGCAGCGTATCGGATTCCAGGTCCCATTCCGGATTTGTTCCTTCTACATTTCCACCGAAACTGGCCATTTTGGAGTATTCATTATAGTAACCACGGGTACTGGTCAATACATTGGTACTGTCGACCAGCCTGCCCCCGTTCCTGTAAACTGCCTCTTTCAATTCACGGTCGTAATCCAGGATATTGGTAAAAAGGCTGATACCTCCTTTCTGACGGAAGACAACATTATCCCTGAACTCGACCACTTTGGCATTTCCGTCATAATTCGCTCTCCTGGCAGTAATAGTGGTGGAATCATTTTCCACTATCCTTACCCTTCCAAACGCCTCCACCCGGTTTTCATTTCTGTAGATCAATGCTGAATCGCAATAGATCTTGGTATTATTCTGGGTAAACTCCACATTTCCCGTGGCCATATTGATAAATACTCCATCAACGACCTTACCCGATAAATTGGCTGCAGTATCGAGTACCACCCTGACCTGTGCTTTTGAAAATGTGCCCGCAAGCAGGAAAATGGTGAATAGAATTCCAATATGTACCTTTGGGGAAAATCTCATTGAGCGCAAAAATAAGGGGTGAATAAGGATTTGAACCATAGCTTTCTGAAGTTTATTCAAAACAGGCTGCCAAACAGTAAGGAAATGAAGTACCTGCTGGCAGTAAGCGGCGGTCTTGACAGTATGGTTATGCTCGACCTTTTCCATAGGAATGGGTACCCGGTCGAGATTGCCCACTGCAATTTCCAGCTCCGTGGAGAGGAGTCTGACGCAGATGAGGCATTTGTAAAAAAGAAAGCGCGTGAACTGGACATACCCTTCCATTCTATCAAATTTCAAACCAGTAACTATACCGGGGAAAGAAATCTTAGCACTCAAATGGCTGCCAGGGAACTTCGGTATGAATGGTTTGAGAAACTTAAAGGGGAAAACCATCTCGATTATATTTGCACGGCGCATCATCTCAATGACACGGTAGAGACCACATTTTTCAACCTGATAAAGGGTTCCGGTTATAGGGGCCTCTCAGGGATAGCCGTGGTCAGAGGTTCGTTTTTTCGTCCATTGATCAACTTCTCAAAAGGGGAATTGCTGGAATATGCAGAGGAAAATACGCTTCAATGGTGTTCAGATTCCAGCAACGAGGAAAACGTTTACAGGAGAAACTACTTGAGGAACAAGGTCTTTCCGTTGCTAAAAGAGATCAATCCGGGATTCCCGGTTAATTCCGGTCCCAGTATTATGCGTCTCAGGGGTGCACAGGAATTGCTGGATCGATATCTAAATGAAGTAATCGAATACCTTGTTGTCAGGAAGGGTGACATACAGTCGGTTTCAATTTCAAAACTGAAAGAATACAACCCAGATGAGAGGGGGGTGATCCTGGACCATTGGCTTGGAGGATTTGGTTTTAACCATTCAAATATTCTGGAAATACTTGATTCACTTGAAGCGCAGCCGGGAAAGGTGTTCCGGACTGAAACCTGTGAACTTGTCATTGACCGCAATACACTAATACTTTCAGAAATAATGAGTGATCATTATGAAGAATGTAGCATCGAGGATGAGGAGGGATCCTTCCAATGGAAATCCAATCGCTATAAGTATTATATTATTGAGGTTGAGCAATGGCAACTCGACAATTCCGGTGCATTGCTGCAAGTCGATGCCAACCTTTTGGATTTTCCATTAAAAATCAGGAGTTGGAAGGAAGGGGAGCGGTTTCGTCCACTGGGTATGAAGGGTAAAAAAAAGATAAGCGATTTCATGATTGACCATAAAATTCCTGTTAATTTCAAGGCCCAGTATCCGGTCCTTGAATCAGGAGGTACAATCGTGGGGATCCCGGGAATGCAAATTGATGACGGGTTCAAGGTAGGCCCCCGGACCGATCTGGTTTTTGTTATGAAAAATGTCGATGCGTAACCCTTTCAGCCGCATATATTCTGAGGAAGAACAGAAAATTTTCGATTTTCTGAAGACCATTCCTCTATTTGAAAAACTAACCGAAAAAGAGCTCAGTGTTTTTTTACCGCACCTTCATGAGCGGATTTACAATGCGGATGAGGTAGTGTTCTTTCGGAATGACCCAAGCCATGCTCTGTACATAATCAAAAAGGGGCGCGTCCAATTGAAACTTGATATCAATGACAGCATTGAGGAGCTAAAAACCCTGGATACCGGAAGTACGATGGGAGAGAATTGTATACTCGATGGGACCAAGAGGCCCATGAATGCCTATGTCATTTCTGAAAAAGCACATTTCTACGTGATCCCCAGGGATAGCCTGATGGTCATATTTGACAACAGCCCTGAGATAAAAGCAAAAATGATGGAATCATTCGCCCGGATGAATGAGACCCGGATAAAGAAGCTTTATAAGTTCTACCGGAATTCGGTCGGGCTTTTCAATTTGGCGGATATATACAGCGAGTAGATGATAGATGATAGATGATAATAGATTAGATAATTGATATTAAGTAACTGATAATTCAATAACCATAAATAAACAGAATATGAAAATTACAGTAGTAGGAGCGGGAAATGTGGGAGCAACATGTGCAGATGTTCTCGCATACCGGGAGATTGCCAACGAGGTGATCCTCGTTGATATCAAAGAAGGTGTGGCCGAAGGAAAGGCACTGGATATCTGGCAAAAGTCCCCCATCAACCTGTATGATACAAGGACGGTTGGATCTACCAATGACTATTCAGTAACTGCTGGGTCTGATGTGGTTGTTATTACCTCCGGCCTTCCACGGAAACCGGGCATGACCCGGGATGACCTGATTCAGACTAACGCGGGAATCGTAAAAAGCGTTACTGAAAATGTAATACAGCATTCTCCGGACGCCGTGATTATAATAGTGTCCAACCCTCTCGATGTTATGACCTACCAGGCACACCTCACTTCAGGTAAATCCAGGAACAAGGTTATGGGAATGGCAGGGATACTTGATACGGCAAGGTACAGGGCATTCCTCGCCGAGAAACTCGACGTTTCTCCAAAAGACATACAGGCGGTCCTTATGGGAGGCCATGGAGACACGATGGTTCCTCTTCCCAGGTATACTACCGTAGGGGGTATTCCCGTGACTGAACTTATCTCGGATTCAGACCTTGACGCGATTGTAGAACGCACCAAATTTGGTGGTGGCGAACTCGTCAAGTTGATGGGAACATCAGCGTGGTACGCACCAGGATCTGCAGCGGCACAGATGGCAGAGGCGGTTGTTAAAGATCAGAAGAGGGTTTTTCCTGTTTGCATAAAGCTGGAGGGTGAGTATGGCATTGATGATTGCTACCTCGGAGTTCCCGTGATTCTCGGAAAGAACGGGATTGAAAAAGTGATAGAACTTGAACTCAACGATGATGAAAAAGCGATGCTTGAAACTTCACGTACACATGTGAAGGAGGTAATGGCCGTGCTCGATAACTTAAATTCCTGATAGGGATGACCTTAAGTAATAAGCCTCACCTAAAAGTTTTGGTCCAACTGGCAAAAGTTGACGGACAGGCCGACGACACCGAACTCGAATTGATCCGTCAGATTGGAAGTTCCAACAATGTATCGGAGGATGATATCGATCGGGCAATTGAGGAAGCAGAAGCACAGGATTCTATCCCAAGCCTGGCACATCTCAATGTGGAAGACAGGTTCGAACTCCTCTATAATCTCGTCCTGGTAATGAAGGCAGATGGTATTCTCGATCCGGATGAAATGAAATTCTGCCTTGAGGTGGTAAGGAAGGTGGGATTTCGTGAGGAAGTGCTGGATGATCTTATCGAGCACTCTCCTGAATCCGATCCTGATGGCTCCCACAGGCAGGAAATCATTGAAAGGGCCAAAGCATATTATGAGGGATAATCTACACCCGGGGACCTAAGAAGTCCCCGGTTTTTTTTGCCTCTTCCAATCCCGGTTATTCCCCAATCAGGGTTTGTCGGGAAAGTTTACTAGATTTTCTCATTCATTTACTTAATTTAATGCTCCATAGTATGGCTTAACCATAGGTATGAAGAAAGGCTTATTGCTGGTATTACTATTATTGGTTACTGTAGGAGTAACCTTTGGATTCGATGTATCATCGGCAGAAGCTGGTGATGGACACGCGTCGGTTCCCGTATGGGCAGTAATTCCCTTTGTGGCCCTCTTGTTGATGATTGCCACAGGCCCGCTTTTCTACGAACATTTCTGGCATAAAAACTACCCGATCATTTCGGTGATCCTGGCAGCCGGTGTAGTTTTGTATTATATTTTCGCCCTCCACAATACCCATTCACCTATACACTCGGCCGCGGAGTATATTCAGTTTATCTCACTGTTAGCGGCTCTTTATATAGCCTCAGGAGGGATCATGATTGAGATAGACCGGGAGGCAACGCCCCGGGTTAATGTGATACTCTTACTAGTGGGCGCTATAATCTCTAACCTCATTGGTACTACTGGTGCGTCAATGTTATTGATCAGGCCCTTCATGCGCCTTAACCAGGCTAGGATTAAAGCTTATCACGTAATATTTTTCATTTTCATTGTGAGTAATATTGGTGGAAGCCTGACTCCCATTGGCGATCCACCACTCTTTCTTGGCTTCCTGAAAGGAGTGCCGTTTTTCTGGACCGCGGAACACAACCTGATACCATGGGCCACAGCCCTGGTAGCTTTGTTGGCTATATTTTATTTCATTGATATCAGGAATAAAACGAGGTATGAATACGTCGAGGAGTTGGAATCACCTACCGGTAAGATATCAATTAAGGGAACCCGAAATTTCTGGTGGCTCCTTATAGTAATCTTATCTGTATTTTTCGACCCCAATGTAATTGAATGGGTACCATACATTCCTTTCGGTGAACAAAAAATCAGTTTTGTCCGGGAAGTCATTATGCTGTCGGTCGCCTTCCTCTCTTTCAAGTTTGCCAAGAAGGAAGCATTGAAAGGAAATGATTTCAGTTTTGAACCCATCCGGGAAGTAGCTTTTATTTTTGTCGGAATATTTGGCACCATGATGCCTGCATTGGAGCTTGTTGGGAATTATGCAGCCTCTCCGGAAGGAATGCAGACAATAAGTCAGAATTCACTTTACTGGGGGACCGGTATTCTTTCAGGATTCCTCGACAATGCCCCGACATATATTAATTTCCTGACCGCCGCCATGGCAAGTCAGCAACAAAGTATCAATTCGCTTGCGGATGTAATTGCTTTTTCCGGTGAGAAGACCCTTTACCTGAAGGCCATATCGATAGGGGCGGTATTTTTCGGCGCCTTCACTTACATAGGCAACGGACCGAACTTTATGGTGAAGTCCATTGCAGAAGAGATCGGCCTTAAGATGCCCAGTTTCTTCGGTTATATCCTGAGGTATTCTATTATTTACCTGCTTCCGCTGTTTATTGTAATCTGGTTGCTGTTTTTCCGCTTCGCGGAGTAGGTAGATGGGTAGAAGGGTAGAAGGGTTGAAGGGATTGTAATCGAAGCTAATCGAAATTAACTCAACCACTTAACAACTTAACCACTCAACCTATCAACCACCCTGTCACTCACCCTGCATACTCACCCTCCACAGACCACTGCCCACCGACCACCGCCTACAGAACCACATCTCCATAAACCCAATCTATCAGTGTCAAACTGAACAGTAGTAGTAACAGGATCGAAAGTATATTCAACCAGAAACCTGCACGGACCATATCCTTAATGGTAATAAAACCACTGGCAAAAACGATCGCGTTGGGCGGTGTGGATATGGGCATCATGAATGCGCAACTGGAAGCAAAGGCCACGGGAATGCCGATGATAAGTGGATGAATATTGGTTCCGGCAGCGATCCCAAATACGACCGGAATAAAGATGGTGGTGAGTGCAACATTGCTCATCAGTTCTGTCAGGTAAAGCATCACCGCTGTGAGTACCAGGATAAGTATCCAACCATTTATCGAAGGGTGCTCCGAGATACTTGTACCGATATACTGGATGAGGCCTGTTGTTTCCATTCCCTTTGCCAGGCAGATACCACCGCCGAACAGGATGAGTATACCCCAGGGTAAGCGTATCATATCGTCCCAATTGAGTAGGTTCTCACCCTTTTTCCAGTCTAGCGGG
Organism: Flammeovirgaceae bacterium; assembly: GCA_024638265.1. Classification (GTDB taxonomy): domain Bacteria; phylum Bacteroidota; class Bacteroidia; order Cytophagales; family Cyclobacteriaceae; genus JAHEKQ01. Next base: position 4,619 of record JAHEKQ010000046.1, on the reverse strand, counting down.
ATGATAAACATAAGGGATGCACCGGTCATGGCGGTTACCGTATCATTCAGGAGATTGGCATCCAGCCATCCATTAATTGTATTCTTAAAAATCCAGGCAAAGGCTGTTAATCCAAATACCACGCTGACCAGTTTTTCGGCCTTGCTGAAATTACCCAGGTCCCTGATATGTTTCATGATCACTTCATGTGCTCCCTTGATATTTCCCAGCCCATTTCTGTACAACACCCTCGTGAGTAGAAAGTAGGTCACAATTAATAAGGTTGTTGCAATGGGGAGGCCAATGAGAAGCCACCTGCTGAATTCCACTTCATAATCAAAGAATTCCTTTACATAACCCACGAACACGACATTTGGGGGAGTGCCTATTATGGTGGCTGTACCACCGATGTTCGCAGAGTAGGCTATGCCGAGAAATAAGGTAAGGGCGAACATCTTAAATCCCTTGCCCTCAGCCCCGGTTTGTTTCTTTAGGATCCCTATTACCGAACTAGCTATCGGTAGCATCATCACCGCGGTGGCCGTGTTGCTGATCCACATACTCAATGCAAAGGTGGCAATCATAAACCCCAGTATAATGCCGTTGGCATTTGTGCCCGTAAGCCGGATAAGGTTCAAAGCAATTCTCCGGTGCAGGTCGTGCTTTTCCAGTCCAATGGCGATGATGAACCCTCCCATGAAAAGGAAAATGATATTATTTGCATAATTGCTGGCAGCAGCAGAAATATCAAAAACTCCCAGCAGGGGAAACATGACCAATGGCAGCAGGGCAGTGGCGGGGATGGGAACTGCTTCCGAGACCCACCATACGATCATCCAACTGGCAACTGCCATGACCTTCCAGGCCAATGGTTCCAGTTCTACTCCTTCAATTTGTGAAAGAACAATGAACAAAAGCGGTCCGAGTATCAGGCCGATTCTTCGTATGAGCGTTACTCCCTTCAAACTATTCAGTTGGTGGCGAAAAATAGATGATCATTTGTGAATTTCCCAGCCATCCATAAAAGTGCCTTGGGATTTTACAGTTTTCCTCTTTAATTTTTCACACATGAAGGGTCTCCTTTTCATTCCTGCTTTTTTGATGATCTGCAACTTGTCAGTGATGGCCCAGGAATTCTCTCCCTACCCGGTAACCATACCGGGAGTCTCAAAAGAAATAATGATGATACCCGTCAAGGGCGGAACTTTCCAAATGGGAAGTGAAGACAAGCCTTCTGAGTCCCCGGTGCATGAAGTGAAAGTTGGTGATTTCTGGATGGGTGCCACTGAGGTCACCTGGGATCAGTATGATGCATTTATTTATCGCGATAAAGATAAGGCCGGGGCTGACGAGGCCAGGATGAGAGAACTTGCAATAGACGGAGTGACTTCAGCCACTATTCCTTATGTGGAAATGAGTTTTGGAATGGGAAAAGGGGATCATCCCGCAGTCAATATGACACAGTATGCTGCCCTCATGTATTGTAAATGGCTCAGCTCAATTACGGGAGAATTCTACCGACTCCCAACGGAAGCAGAATGGGAATATGCCTGCAAGACTGAAAAGAATAATAGGTTTCACCACGGAGACAGCACCAAAGATTTATCCACATACGCAGTATTTAATGCAGATTCTTACCGCAAAGTTGGATCCCTGAAGCCCGGAGAAAGTGGAATCTTTGATTTGAACGGCAACACAGCCGAATGGACCATGGATCAATACGATGAGAGTTTTTATTCCAGGTCCGGTGCGGACAATCCGTGGAATATACCGGAGACCCTCTATCCCCGATCGGTCAGGGGGGGATCGTGGAAAAGCTGGGCTCCCGAATTGACCTGTACCGCGAGAATGGGGAGTAAACCCTCCTGGAAGAAAAGAGATCCTCAGCTCCCGAAAAGTCGCTGGTGGCATACCAACGCTCCATTTGTGGGATTCAGGATCGTACGACCATTGGATACACCAACAGTAGAAGAAATTGAGAGATACTGGCTAAAGGCCATTGAAGATTATTCAGAGTAAAACAAAAAGACGATGAAAAAAAATATCAGGAGAAGAACTTTTGTTAAGAGCTCATCCATCGCGGCGACCGGCCTGATGCTGGGTACTAATATTCCCACTTCAGGATTGGCGGGGGGATTTGGATCGGAAACACTTAAGCTCGCAGTCATAGGCTGCGGTGGCCGGGGTACCGGTGCCGTGAGACAGGCGCTCAAGGCTGATGTGGGTGTTGAACTCGTAGCCATGGTAGATGCTTTCCGCGACAACCTGGACAGTTGCCTGGATACCTTAACCAAGGCGGTAGACAAGAAACAATTGAAGGTTAAAGAAAAGAACAAATATGTTGGCTTCGGTGGCTATCGTGAGGCTATCGACCAGGCAGATGTGGTGATCCTCACTACTCCCCCTGCGTGGAGGCCTGAACATTTCGAATACGCTGTTGAGAAGGGTAAGCAGGTGTTCATGGAAAAACCCGTAGCGACGGATGCCCCCGGGGTACGCAGGGTACTCGCAGCAGCAAAAAAAGCTAAGGAAAAGAACCTGAATGTAGTAGTGGGTCTGCAACGACATTACCAGCACAATTATCGTGAGGTGTACAAGCGCCTCCAGGACGGAGCGGTTGGTGATATTGTTTCAGGCCAGGTTTACTGGAATTCAGGGGGCGTATGGGTTCGGGAACGGAAAAGCAGTCAGACAGAGATGGAGTATCAGATGCGCAACTGGTATTATTTCAACTGGTTGTGTGGCGATCATATCCTGGAACAACACATTCACAATATCGATGTGGCCAACTGGTTCATTGGGGAATACCCGGCCTCTGCCCAAGGTATGGGAGGCCGTGAGGTCAGGAACGGAAAAGACCACGGCCAGATCTTCGATCATCATTTTGTGGAATTTGTTTATCCCTCCGGAGCTGTGATCTCCAGTCAGTGCCGCCACATCAGGGGATGTATGAGCCGCGTCTCGGAGAGCTTCCAGGGGACTAGTGGAACAACCTATTCCGATGGAGGAGGAGAAGCCTGGATCAAGGATTATAAAGGGAACACCCAGTATAAACATGATCCCTCTGATGACCTGACGCCTTACCAGGTGGAACACAATGAATTATTCGCATCCATCAGGTCAGGAGGTGTAATCAACAATACAGAATATGGGGCGAAGAGTACCATGACGGCAATACTGGGCCGGATGGCCACCTACTCGGGGAAGGTAATCAGTTGGGACGAGGCCCTCAATTCTAACCAGCAGCTCGTGCCCGTAGAGGTCGGACTTACTTTCGATTCTGCACCCCCGGTAGTTCCGGATGGTGATGGAAATTACCCGGTTCCGGTCCCTGGTATTACAGAAGTATTGTAGCTATGTGGTCGTGTGAACAAGTGAACAGGTGAACAACAACTTAACAACTTAACAACTCAACCACTCAACTCCTAACCCACAACCCACAACCCAATGAATCGTCGATCTTTTGTTCAATACACAAGCCTGGCCGCTGCGTTATCCACGGCACCACTTGGAGCAACCGCTCTGGGGATTGGAGACCCTCCTTTCAAAGCCCTGTTTGCACCCCACTTTGGAATGTTCAGGAACAGTTCAGGTGAAGACCTGGAAGATCAACTTCAATTCATGTATGATCGGGGGTTCAGGGCACTGGAAGACAACGGAATGAAGGGACGCCCGATTGATGAACAGGAACGTATTGAGGCAAGGATGGCTAAGCTGGATATGAAAATGGGGGTATTTGTCGGCCACACGATATATTGGACCGAGCCTAACCTCGCTTCCGGTGATGAAAACAGGAGGGAAGAGTTCCTGAAAGAAATTAAAGAGTCGGTGGAAGTGGCCAAACGGGTTAATGCGAAATGGATGACAGTCGTCCCTGGTCACCTGGATTTACGCCAGGACATGGGTTACCAGATGGTGAATGTAGCTGACTCACTTAAACGGGCATCTGAAATACTGGAGCCTCACGGCCTTGTAATGGTCCTGGAACCCTTGAATCCACGAAATCACCCGGGATTGTTTTTGACAAAGATGTCGCAGGCTTATGAACTTTGTAAACTGGTGAACAGCCCGTCCTGCAAGATCCTCTGCGATATTTACCACCAGCAAATCACCGAGGGGAACCTCATTCCCAACATTGAGAAATCGTGGGACGAGATCGCCTATTTCCAGATCGGTGACAACCCCGGACGGAAAGAACCCACTACCGGCGAGATCAATTACAAAAAGGTATTCCAGTACATACACGACAAGGGCTTTCGCGGAGTGATGGGCATGGAGCATGGCAACAGTATGGGAGGTAAGGAAGGGGAGGAGGCTGCTATTGGGGCCTACAGGGCTGTTGATGTTCAGGGGTAGGTTTTTCCAAAAGGGTGTTTTTCTGCAAATTCCTTCAAGTAAAGCTTGTAAGATCCTTCAGTCACTCACTTCGTTCGTCCTTCAGGATGTCGTTCACTCTTGAGCCACCCTACACATCACCCTGCACACCACCCTCACCCTCACCCTACACACCAACCTCCCTCTCACTCTCTTCCTCATCACCCCTTCTATATCACTTTACCAACTTTACTACTTTACAATTCTCCCACACTCCCCACTCCCCACTCCATACTCCCCCGACCAACGCACACAACGCACACAAC
>JAHEKQ010000009.1 GCA_024638265.1 Flammeovirgaceae bacterium | reverse complement strand
CTGCCTTCATGCTCATTTTCTTATTGACTATCCTCGTTGGGTCGGGGTCCTTTCCCTTTTGCCAACCGTTGTATTTCATAATCGATTCGCCGGCGGCTATCGTCGGACATAGCGCCACATTGTTCTCTTTCATGAGCCTGAATACCTCAAGGCTTCCCATTCCGCCATGTTCAATAGTCTGCACGCCGGCTGTGACCGCCCTGCGGATCGCTTCATCTGAATAAGCGTGGGCAACCACAGGCCTTCCACTGGAATTGGCCACATCGACGATAGCCTGTAATTCCGTGAACGTGTATGTGGGCTTAGTCTCACCGTTGGGGCCCCATCGGTAATCTGCATAAACCTTAATTATATCTACGCCTCCCCCAATTTGTTCTCTGACAGAAGTATACAGGTCCAGCCCGTCTGATTCCTGGGCACCTTTGGGAATGGTGTGATCATGACTGAATCCCTTGGGCCCATAGCTTCCGGTAGTTACCAGCGCGGGTCCTGCCACCAACAGCCTGGGGCCAGGAATAATGCCCTTGTTGATGGCATTTCTCAATCCGACATCCGCATAGCCGGCACCTTCTGAACCCAGGTCCCTGGCCGTGGTAAAGCCCGCTTCCAGTGTTTTCCGGGCATGAACCGTTGCCCTGGCTACTCTCTCGGCTTCGCTCTCTTTCAATACCTGGTCATTCCAAACCGTTTGGTCATAAGGGTAAAGGAGCATATGCGAATGGCCTTCAATCATACCCGGCATCAGGGTCATTCCCGGCAGATCGATTTCTTCCACGACTTTTGTTCCCTTTCCCGCATCGGGGCCCACCTTAATGATCATATTTCCTTCGATCAACACCTGCCAGTTGTCGTGCATCTCCATTCCATCAAATACTTTTTGTGGTTTAAGCAGTACCTGGGAAATGGATGAAAATGAAAGGAGGATAAGAGCCGGGAGCAGAAGAAATCTAAGCATGGATTCGGAATTAAACTTATCAATAAAGATACTTGTTAAGTGGCAGAGATAAATTGGATGTTATGATAAAATGGCTGGATGTATTGAATTATGCGCGGAACGGAAACCCCGAACCACCGCTGAGAGTGGAGAAGACCAATAATGAATGGAAAGAGCTGCTCACCGAAGAGGAATTCCGCATTACCCGGTCCAAGGGTACAGAACGGGCTTTCACCGGTGAATTCTGCTCAGCGTTTGAACCGGGGCTTTATGAATGCACCTGTTGCAATACCCTGCTTTTTGACTCCAATCAAAAATTTGAATCCGGTACGGGTTGGCCCAGCTTTACTCAGCCCCTGGAAGAAAATGTGATCAAGTATCACAAAGACCACAGTTTTGGTATGGTTCGGGTGGAAGTGATATGCAATGTGTGTGATGCACACCTCGGACATGTATTCCAGGATGGACCGGAACCCAGCGGTTTGAGATATTGTATTAATTCTGCCAGCCTTAAAAAACGGGAAGAATAATTACTTCCTGAAGATCACCTGGTATTTTGCGTAGATCAATACCGCGGTAAACATCAGCAAGGCCACGAGCAAACTGAAGAAGACCGGCATTCCCCGGTTTTTGGAGGGAGAACCGGGAGCTCCAATGCTGCCTTTTTTATAGCGTTCATAATCAAAGAATACTTCAGATTCCCCGTTCGATTTTATCAGGGTAATACGGGGGCCCGCCAGCTTATCTGTAAATTCAAGGATGTAGGGTATTCCCTTATGGAATGTCACGCCAGTCGGTGTCCATGGACCGGAAGCTGTATAAATGTCAGAAGTTTTGCCCCCTTCTGAGATTTTGATGATCCTACGGCCACCCATATCTGCCAGGTAGACACTACCTTGACTATCGGTGCCCACGCCCAGTATTATATCGGAATGTCTATCATACCCATCGGATTTATCAATGAGATTTGATGCGAGTAGCTGATATTCCCCACCGGGCTTTACCCTGAATAAGGATCCATCGTCCAATTCGAGGTCGTTGACATATACATTTCCAAGGTTATCGCCATACAACATGTTATTCCAGCCTAATTTTAGGTCGGAATAGAGTTCTGGTCCATCGGATGTCCAGCGATAGATCTGCTTATTGATTCCGAATACCACCTCTCCATTCGAAGTAATCGTACAGTTTCCGCCAAAGAAATGGTTGAAATCCCGCGTGGACACCACCGTATCCATTTTTCCTGAGGGGCTTACTTTCAGCAAATAGTGATGATCCTCTCCATTGGCAACCCAGAGATTGTCCTCATGGTCAACTTTAACAGAATGTGCATGAAAATCCTTAAGCAGTACGATGAGCTTACCGGAATTCGTGAGTTTCCATACCGTTCCTCTCCCATTCTTACTAATGTCAGCAAAGTAGAAATTGCCTTTGCTGTCGGCTTCGAGGCCATAACTCGGATGGGCCGATGACGAAGCACATACAAACACGGATAGAATAATGGTCGTTGCGAGCTTCATGGTTTCATAATGCACGCCTTTATTTAAAGGTACATAATTGATATCCTTAATTTATCTTAAGTTGTAGCCCCTTACCAATGAAGATTTAGCCCCATGAGTAATCCATTAATCAATAAGGTTGAATTTGACAATAAAGAAAACCTTACCCTTTCGGCTCGTCTCGAACTACCCGCTGATGGCCACGCCAGGGCCTTTGTGGTTTTTGCCCATTGCTTTACCTGTGGAAAAGACCTCAATGTAATCCGCAATATTTCCCGTTCCCTTACCAATGAAGGGTTTGGCGTCCTGGTTTTCGACTTCCCTGGTCTCGGGGGTAGTGAAGGTGATTTTTCAGAATCCACGTTCAGTGGCAATGTGGATGACCTTATATCAGCGGCAGATTTTCTGCGGGAGAATTACCGTGCCCCATCGTTGCTGGTGGGTCACTCCCTGGGAGGTGCAGCGGCCCTTTGTGCTGCCTACTATATTGAGGAGATTGAAGCCATAGCCACGATTGGGGCACCCTATGATCCTTCTCATGTTCAACACTTATTCAGTGATAAGATTGAAAAAATCAAGAAAACAGGAAAAGCGAGTGTAAAAATAGGCATGAGGAGTTTCAATATTACCTCCCGGTTTATTCACGATCTTGAGAAGGCCGCAGAAAAGGGACATATCAAATCCCTGAAAAGGGCCCTGCTGATTATGCACAGTCCTCATGACAAAATCGTGGACATTGAAAACGCCCGGTTGATTTACAGGGAGGCCATGCATCCCAAATCTTTTATTAGTCTCGATGGAGCAGACCACCTTCTGAGTTCTCCCGAGGATGCCCTCTATGCAGGCCATGTGATCAGTGCCTGGGCATCGAGGTATGTGGATTTTGAAAAAGAAAAAGAGATTCGCACCGATCAGCAAGTGGTTGCGGTTACCGGGGGTGAGGGTTACACCACCTTATTGCGTGCGGGTGAACATTATCTCATCGCCGATGAACCCACTTCCGTCGGTGGAAAGGACCTGGGACCCAGCCCCTACGGTTACCTGCTTTCGGCTTTGGGATCCTGCACGGGAATGACTTTGCGGATGTATGCAGACCGCAAAAAATGGGATCTTAGGGAAGTGAGGGTACATTTGTCCCATGAAAAGGTTCATGTGGAGGATCTTGAGAAAAACCAGCGTATTGACAGGATTAACAGGGAAATTGAGCTCGACGGGGAGTTGGATCAGGATCAACGGGAGCGTTTACTCCAAATTGCCGACCGGTGTCCCGTTCATAAAACACTGCATAATAAGATTGAGGTAGTTACTTCGTTACAACAGAACTGAGTTTTATATTTGTTTACATGAGAAAAATATTTCTTTCACTCTTCCTCCTGGCAACGTCCATTTCCTTTGCACAGGAAGCCAAACAGCACTATGATAACGGTGTTAAATTGTTAGCCAAGGAACTCTTCACAGAAGCCAGGCCCTATTTCAATAAGGCAATCGCCGCCGATCCCTCATTTACAGATGCCTATATCAAGCGGGGTGAGGTGAGATTTGGACTCGGAGACTTTTACGGCGCTATCGGGGATTTTAATTCTGCGCTGGAACTCGATTCAACGCTTGCGGATGGTTACAACAACCGTGGACTTGCCAAATATAATCTCGGCGACGACTACGCAGCCATCGAGGATTTCGACAAAGCACTGGAGAAAGATCCCAAAAATGCAGAGGCTTACACCAACCGGGGTTTTGCCTTTTATAACCTCGAGGAGTTGGAAAGTGCTCATTCAGACTTCAGCAAGGCCATCAGCCTGGATCCCGAGGACGCAGACAAGTATTTCAACCGGGGTGTGATCCGGGCAGAACTCGAAGAGTACCTGAGTGCGATCGATGATTATTCGAAAAGTATTGAACTCGATCCTTCGGACCCGGAGGCGTATAACTTCAGGGGTGTGGCGTTCTATGCTATCGGTGATTTGGAAAGGGCCATTGCCGATTATGATAAGGCTATTGAAATGAATCCCGAGGATCCCGTGAAATATGAGAACCGTGCCCTTGCCAAAGGGGAGAATGGGGACTTCGAGGGTGCCCTGGCTGATTACGATAAGTCACTGGAATTGTTTCCCGATGACCCCGATGTATACAATCTTCGTGGGGTAGTCAAATACAACATGGAGCGTTTTGATGAAGCTATTGAGGATTACACCATGGCCCTTGAATTGGATGACCTTAACCCGATCTATTATGAAAACAGGGCGCTCGCTAAAGCGAGCCTTGAGAATTACGAAGGAGCCGTCGAAGACTATTCAATCGCCATCGACCTGTTCCCCACTGACCCGGAAACATACCATGCCAGGGGCTTGGTCAAAATTCAGATGGGCAACAAATACGACGGTTGTCTGGACCTGAACACCGCCCTTGAACTCGGTTCATTGGACGTGAATTCCGATATTAAGATTCACTGCAAATAGGCTTAGAACGTATACTCGTTCTTGCCAATGATATGATCCGCTATCTTTCTTCTGGAATCCTTCAGGTTGTAAGGTTGTAGCTTGGTAAATCGCTTCAGTCCCAGCAACAACAATCGCTGTTCATCTCCATCGGCAAACGAGTAGATGGCCTGTTTTCCGGCCCAGTTGGCCTTTTCAACGGCATCGTGTAGGTAACACATGACCATTTCTTTTTCTGCGGCGCAGGCATCTTCACCTCTCATTCCCATCATTTTCTCCACCCTCAACAATATAGACTCAGCGACATAGCCCTCGATGAGCATGTCCGCGAGGTGCATAAGCAACTCCTGTTCGTCCTGAAGTTTATCCATCAGTTTCTGGACGGCTGCTCCTGCAGTCATTAAGCCGGCCTTCTTCAGGTTTCGAATGGCCTTCTTCTCCTCTTCGAAGATCTCACCGGTTGAAGTTGATGAAAAATCGGGAATGGAAGTAAGCTCTTTCTGCACTGCCATTGCCGGGCTCATAAGATCAAGTCTGCCCTTCAATGCCCTTTTCAACAGCATGTCAACGGTCAGGAGACGGTTGATCTCATTAGTACCTTCGAAAATTCGATTGATGCGGCTGTCCCGGTAGGCGCGGTCCATAGGACCTTCGGCACTATATCCCATACCACCGTATATCTGCACGCCTTCGTCCACACAGAAGTCGAGGACCTCGGAGCCATGGACTTTCATGATGGCACACTCAATAGCGAATTCTTCAAGCGATTTCAACCGCGCTTCTGCAGGAGAGGTTCCCTTCTCCACCAGGGCATCATAAGCATCGTCGATATTCTGACCTGCGCGATAACACGCTGCCTCCGAGGCGAAAGTCTTGATAGCCATATCGGCAATCTTTTGCTTAATCGCTCCAAAACTGCTGATCTTTACGCCAAACTGCTTTCTTTCATTTGCATAGTTTGTAGCGGCTGATATAACTTCTTTGCTTGCTCCTATGGCAGAGGCTCCTAACTTAATTCGTCCGACATTCAGAATATTAACGGCGATCTTAAATCCGTTTCCTCGTTCTGACAAGAGATTTTCTACGGGAACCGGTGTATCGTTAAAAAATACCTGCCTTGTGGATGATCCCTTGATCCCCATCTTCTTTTCTTCCTCATTCATGGTGATCCCACCATATTCTTTCTCCACGATGAAGGCGCTAAGGTTTTTATCATCATCAATTTTTGCGAAAACGATCAATAAATCGGCAAATCCGCCATTCGTGATCCACATCTTCTGCCCGTTGAGAATGTAGTGCTTTCCGTCGTCGGAGAGTACCGCCTTGGTCTTACCGCTGTTGGCATCCGACCCTGAATCTGGCTCAGTCAGGCAATAGCAGGCCTTCCATTCCCCGGTAGCCAGCTTAGGCAGGTACTTGTCCTTCTGTTCATCGTTCCCATAATAGAGAATAGGGAGAGTTCCAATACCCGTATGGGCATTGAGGGCCACGGCAAAACTGTGTCCGGCCCCTGTTACTTCCGCCACCAGCATGGTGGTATTGAAATTCATGCCGAATCCCCCGTACTGTTCCGGCACTGATGTACCGAGCAGTCCCAGTTGCCCCGCCTTATCCAAAATGGAAGGCATGAGTTCAGGATGTTCCATGGAATCGATTTCATCCAGCTTGGGGTATACTTCCTGGTCCAGGAAGTCCTTACAAGTCTGTTCAATCATCTTCTGCTCCTCGGTCCATTCTTCGGGAATGAAGATATCTTGTGCTGCTGTTTCTCTAATCAAAAATTCTCCACCTTTGGGAATTTTTCGATCAACTGTTTCATCATTTTGCTGACTCATTTTTATATCAATTATTTTCTATTTTTCACTTTCTACTCTCCACTTTTCACTAGTACACTTCATATATCCCCGCTACCCCCTGGCCACCTCCAACGCAGGCCGTCACCATTCCATACTTCTGCTTCCTGCGCTTCATTTCGTGCCAGAGCTGAACGGATAGCTTTGCGCCCGAACAACCCAGTGGGTGGCCGAGTGCTATGGCCCCTCCATTAACATTGGTGTTCTCTTCGTCCAGGCCCAACTCCCTGATCACGGCCAGGGTTTGGGCAGCGAAAGCCTCATTTAATTCAACCTGTTCGATGTCTTTCAGCTTCAATCCCGCCATGTCGAGTGCCTTGGGCACGGCATTGACCGGTCCGATGCCCATGATCCTGGGCTCCACACCAGCTGCCGCATAACTTACCAGGCGTGCAATCGGTTCAAGTTTTAGCTCCTTCATTTTCTTTTCAGACATGACCATTACGAAAGAAGCTCCGTCGGAGGTTTGAGAAGAATTACCTGCGGTCACGGTTCCCCCGGCGGCAAAAACAGGTTTTAGCCTTGCCAATGCCTCGGGTGTAGTATCGCGTCGTACTCCTTCATCGGTATCCGCTACATATTCCCTTGTTTGCTTCTTCATGTCCTCATCGACGAATACTTCCTCTACGGTAATAGGGACAATTTCATCTTTGAACAATCCACCGTCAATTGCGTCGGCCGCTCTTTGATGTGATCGAAGTGCATAGGCATCCTGATCTTCCCGGGAAATATCGAATTGCTGGGATACTTGTTCAGCAGTTAGTCCCATACTGGTGTAATAAGTGGGATGTTCGGTGGCCAGTTTGTAGTTCAAGGCAGTCTTAAAACCCATAATGGGTACAAGGCTCATGGATTCGGTACCACCTGCAACAATAATATCGGCCATCCCGCTCTTAATTTTTGCCGAGGCGATGGCGATGGCCTCCAAACCGGATCCGCAATAACGGTTGATTACCATTCCCGGGGTATCTTCACCAAGGGCGAGGAGACTGATCATTCTCCCCATCTGCATACCCTGTTCTGCCTCTTGCACTGCATTCCCCACAATCAGGTCATCGACATTTGAATTTTCGACCCCTTCGACCTCACTAACAAGGTGTTTGATCACATCAGCAGCCAGGTCATCCGGCCGGTAGAACCTGAACATTCCTTTGGTAGCCTTACCAACTGCAGTACGATATCCTTTAACTATGTAAGCATCCATGCTCGTAAATTTTAATTTTAGTTTCTCAATGGTTTACCCCTTTGTAGAATCGCTTGTATTCTCTCCAGGGTCTTTTTCTCGCCTGTCAAGGAGAGGAAAGCCTCCCTTTCCAGGTCTAACAGGTATTGCTCGGTTACTAATTGTGGATGGGTAAGATCTCCACCACACATGATGTTGGCGATCTTGGTGGCAATCTTCACATCGTGATCGGAAATATAATTTCCCATTCTCATACCATTAATACCGGCCATAAACAGGGCCATTCCCGTCCTGCCCTGCACTTTGATATCCCTGGCTTTAACGGGTTGTGTATACCCGGCATCCGCCATCTCCAACACAGACCTCTTGGCATCTGCGATCTGACGGTCGCGGTTAGTTGAAATGCCATCTTTTTCGCGGATTATGTGCATATCCTTTGCTTCAAATGCGGAAGTCGCCACTTTGGCTGTTGCTATATTCATGAAAGCGTTCTGGAGACTGTTATATTCTATGTCTCCTTCCTCAATCGACTCTGATACCCGTTTGGTCAGTTCCTTTGTACCTCCACCGGCAGGAACGAGGCCAACCCCGAATTCTACCAGACCTATATAGGTTTCAGCTGCTGCCTGGACCCTGTCCCCGTGAAGGGTCATTTCACAGCCACCACCTAGTGTAAGGCCATGGGGAGCTACGACAACCGGGACATCTGAATACCTCACTCTCATTATCGTATTCTGGAAAAACCTGATCATGAAATCGATCTCGTCGTATTCCTGCTCGATCGCGTACATCAATACCAGGGCAAGATTTGCCCCTGCAGAGAATTGGGCACCCTGGTTTCCGATGACCAATCCGCGGTAATCCTTTTCAGCCAGCGTGATGGCCTGGTTGACGCCATCCACCACCTCACTGCCCATCGTGTTCATCTTGGTATGGAATTCCACGTTAAGCACCCCATCACCGAGGTCAAATACGGTCGCTCCCGCATTGGACCACACCACATTATTCGCTCTCAGGTTATCCAGAATCACATAATCAGACATTCCGGGTACAACTTTGTAAGAACCGGATGCCGCATCATAAAACTGTCGTACATTGTTCTCAACTCGGTAGAAAGATTCATGGCCTGCCTCCACCATCTCATAAACCCACTTTGCGGGGGGGTAGCCCGCTTCCTCCATTTTTGGCAATGATTTCTTCAATCCAACGGCATCCCAGGTTTGGAAAGGGCCCATTTCCCATCCAAATCCGGCACATACTGCATCGTCTATTTTGAATAATTCATCCGCCACTTCGGGAATCCGTTTGGTGACATACTGAAACAATGCATAGAAACTGTCCCTGTAAAATTCTCCGGCTTTATCCTTACCCGCCAGCAATACCTTGAACCGTTCACGCAAATCGTCTATAGGCTTGGTTTGCTCAAGCGTAGCAAATTTTGGCCGCGACTTAGGGGCGTATTCAAGTGATTTCAGGTCGAGAGTCAATATCTCTGATTTGCCATCCTTACCTTTAATCTTTTTATAGAAGCCCTGTCCGGTTTTATCCCCTAACCACTTTTTCTTCTCCATTTCACGGATAACAGGGGGTAATTGGAATATATCCTTGGCCTCATCATTGGGGAGACCCTGGTATAAACCATCGGCGACCTTAATTAGGGTATCCAAGCCGACAACATCACTAGTCCTGAAAGTAGCGGACTTAGGACGTCCGATTACGGGGCCAGTTAGTTTGTCGACCTCATCCACATCCATATCAAACTTCTGCATACTGTCCACAACCTTCATGATGGCATAAATACCGATCCGGTTGGCGATAAACGCAGGTGTATCCTTACACAAAACAGTCGTTTTGCCCAGGTACAGGTCCCCATAATGCATCAGGAAATCTATAATTTCAGGGTCGGTCTCAGGGCTAGGAATAATCTCCAGCAATTTCAAGTACCTGGGTGGGTTGAAAAAGTGGGTGCCGCAAAAGTGTTTCCTGAAATCGTCAGAACGACCTTCCAGCATCAAGTTGATCGGAATTCCTGAGGTATTCGTCGTGATCAGGGTCCCTTCATTTCTGTATTTCTCAACCTGGTCGAATACCTGGATCTTTATTTTCAGGTTCTCTATTACCGCCTCAAGCACCCAATCATACCCGGCAATATCCTTCATGTTGTCCTCGAAATTGCCCGTTGTTATCCTGTCGGCAAAATCCTTGTGATATAGTGGAGATGGATTGGATTTAATCGCCTCTGCCAGGTGGTGATTCACAATCCTGTTTCTTACTGCTCCATCTTCGAGGGTTAACCCCGCAGATTTTTCTTTGTCTGAAAGCTCGCCGGGCACTATATCCAAAAGAAGTACCTCTGTTCCAATATTGGCAAAATGACAGGCAATTCTCGAACCCATAACCCCCGAGCCCAAGATAACTACCTTCCTGATTGACCTGTTTTTCATGTATTTCTCTGTTCTATTATCTGATTGATTCTCTGTATCACTTGGAAAAAAGTATTGAGTTCGGTTTGACCGACCTCCCTCTTGATCTCATCATTAAATTCAAGCACCGTTCGCTTTGCCTCTTCCTGGTCCTCCTGTCCTTTCTCCGTCAAGAATATCCTGACAGCCCTGCCATCATCGGGATCCTGCTGACGATAAATGAATCCTTGCTCCTCCATGGATTTCAGTATTCGCGAAAGGCTCGTAGATTCCATCCCCATCAGGGGAGCAATTTTAGTGGCGCGGGTCCCGAATTCAGGGTTGATCATCAGGAGTACAAATCCCGTAGAGGTCGTCACTCCCCGAGGTTGACCCACCTGGTTATACATCCTTGAAATGGCATGCCACGTCGCCTTAATATTAAAATCTACCGTTTCTTCTCTTTTCATTAAAAACCTTGTTCACAAATCAAATATAACTAAATTTATTATGCATGCATAGCATTTATCCAAAAAATATGGACCGAATTGGCCCAAAAATTTTTCTGATCTAATGTGTACGTTTATAAAATATATAGTCGGTTTCGGGAGGCTCGAAGCCCAACTCTCTAAATCGCAAAGCAATTTGTCCGCGATGGTATGATCCATGCAAAAGAACCTGGTTTATTATCTGGCGGATGGTAGTCTCGTACTTCTTCCCCTCAGTATTTTTATAGGAGATCATCTCTTCAAAAGTTTCCATTTGGTGACCGTTCAGGTAATTCAACCAGTTCCGTCCACTTTCCTCTGTCATTGATTCAAGTTCCGTTAGCTTATAGCTTTCCCAAATCGGAAATGGTGAGGTGGGAAGTCCTTCTATTCGCAGTAACCATATGATCTGTGCTGAAACAAGATGACTGAATAAAGACAGGGTCTTCTCGTCTTCGATTCCGTTCTGTTCCAATGCAACAAGGACCCTTTCATTTGCCCAATGGTTATAGCGAAAAGAGTCAATGAATTGTCGTTTTAAACTCATAGAACAAATTTAACAGATCAAAGAAGAAAATGAACTGTCCCGTCTCTTCTTTGTCCGGCTAAAAGCCCCCGAACTTGAACGATAGATTTCCGGCCAAGCCGGATGTATTTTCATCGGTAATTTCATTTCTCGGCAGATCCACCCCTTCTGTAAACCTATAGCTAAGACCCATTCCCATTCTAAACCATCTAGTAATGTTCACTTCAAGTTGAATTCCAGGCTCGAGAACCACGAACATTGAGTTTTCCACGGTATGGTCGAGGAAAGGATTATCGGGATCGAATGTAAAATCGGCTTCATCCACATTCATTCCTCCAATACCGACAAAAATGGGGATGCTGACATGGAATACTTCAACGGGATTCAATATGTAACCGGCCATAATTCCCCCATAGCCTCCTGATAACTGAAGGGTTTCATTAGGGTCAGTACCTTCAAAACGCACCGGGGTAGTAATTCCATATCCACCAAATCCCAGGATTAGCTTCTTGTTAAAGATTAATCCACCATGTCCTCCCATGATCAAGGCGAACCTGTCATTTAATGCGGTGAGGCTCATGTCAAATGCGCCAAATCCGGAAGCTTTTGCTTCCTGATTGAAAATGGTCTTAATCTCATCTCGTCTATCATCTTCCTGTCCCATCACGGGCAGCACGAAAATTAGAGCCAGAAACACTGTGCTGATAATTGCTTTCATCATTTTAGTCGTTAAAAACATATTTTATGGTAATAGCGGAATCCCAGAATCTCCCATCGAGGGATTGAAATCCTATGTAATTGATATATGGTTTGATATCGAAACCAATGGTAAGAGGTGCAACCAGCATCCTGTATTCAATCCCGAATATCACATCCACTCCCATCGTGAAAAAGCTTTGCCGCCTAAGGTTGTATTCAGGATATGGCTGGTTAAATTCCAGGTTAAAATTGAAAAATCTTTCAAAGCCAAAATGCCCACCTACTCCATAGTAGAGCACAAACTTGTCATCGAAATCAAACCGGGCCGGTGTGTGCCATTTGTACAGTGTATTAAACTGAACCCCTCCATGTCGGCCACTGACCATTAATTCAACGGCCTGTGTTCTCTCCACGAATTTCTGATAGGTAATCCCGGGGGTATGACCCAGCCTGAAACCTGCCGATTTCAGGTAGTGCTGGGAATATCCCAGCCCGGTAATTCCCAGGCAAAACAGTAAGAGTATTAAACGCTTCATGATATTAGTTTTCGGGTACATTTGCCGTGGTATCATTTTCATTAAGTTGAGTAATTGAAACATCTCCACCTGAAGACTGGATTGTCAGGATCGCCGGGTAGTTGTTAGCCTTGCCGATCTTCCCCCGGATAGAAACCAGTTTCCTGGATTCCAGGTAAGATTTTGACAATCCTTCAAACACAACGGGGAGATATAGGTCTTCCTCGCGTGCTTCTATATCCACTTCCATAAAGGACCGTGAGGAGAGGGTGAGGTCAATATCCGCGGAACGGGCGATCAGGTCAATATTGGAAAAGTTAAAGGCTACGGTTCTTGCGGTAACTTCGCCATAACTCAAATCAAGCTCCATAGATCCCTTCAATTCACCCACTACTATATTTGAGAACAAGCCCTTACCGGAAAGAGACCTTACTGTATCAAACTTCAATCTCTTGTCACTTCTCGAATCTATTCTCAACCGGTCGGACTGTCTTATTACCAGGTCGCAGGAACTACTGCTCAGGTTAATATTTCCCGCTTTGATGATGTCTCCATCCATTCCCTTCAAGACCAGTCTTCCGCTTTGGATACTCTTGATCCTGATATCCCCAAACGCCATTTCCACATTCGAATTGGCGTTGAGATTGTTCGCGCGGAGATTGCCGTGCATCATTTCCAGGTTGACACGGCCATCCATCTCACCCAGGAATACATCACCGTATCGATTCTCAAGGTTTACCGTCATTCCACGGGGTATTTTTATCTCATAATTGATCTCGATTTTGCTCTTGCTGAGTAAAGCACTTGCCTCGTCCGTAAATGACTTCCAGATCTCCACGAAAAAGCTGGAATTCCTGTCAAACACCGTCTCAGCCGAAATGAAGTTACTCGTACGGTCGAAATCCACCTCCGCCCTGTCGAGTATTTTCCTGGCATCGCTTCGGCTTTTGCCGAAAGCCGTAATATCCACTTTGAAAGAAACTGTATCCTCATCCCAGGAGGTGATTACCACCTGGCCGTATTTATTGATTACTTCCAGGCTACCCTGCTGACCTATGGAATAGGATCTTTCAATGGTTTTGCTGACCTGGCTATCTGGCGGTTTAGCCCAAAGAGCCAATGGCAATAAGACCAGTATAATGCTAAATAGTGATCTCGTCATTTTCATTTTTTTCAACACCTTGTATTTCATTCAGGATCTGTTCAAGCATTTGAAGTCTCAACCGGTAATTCTCAATCATGGCCCGCACCACTTCCTCATTATCAGCATTGTCCTGAAGGTCATTCATGAGTTCACGATAGGCCAGGTCCAGTTGTTCGAGGTCGTCATAAACCTGTTGATCCAGTTCTACTCCACTTGATTGGATGATCTGCAGTTTTTCCCCGAGCTGCGTGGAGTAATATATCTCTGTATCTGCCAGTTCAGGGCTCAATTCACTCATGGTCCTCAACTCCGCTTCACCACTGATGCTGCCCATAAATATTCCTCCGGCCACCACGAGGATGATTATTGCCGCTGCCCATTTCATCCATGAGCCCGAGTACCAGGCACCCTGGCCTTTTTGCATTGACTTGTCAATTTCCTCCCAGAGGGAGTCATGGTTGGTCCGGTAGTAGGAATCCAGTTCCGCTTTATTTTTTTCCGCCCATTTTTTCAGTTCATCCATTTCACACAGTATTTTGCTCAAGCATCTTCCTTATCCGGCTTTTGGCCTTGCTGTATTGGGCTTTTGAGGCCGATTCTGTGATGGCGAGTATTTGTCCGATCTCCTTGTGGTCATACCCTTCGAACATGTAAAGGTTTAATACCGTCCTGGCACCCTTAGGGAGCTCATTGATTGCCCCCATGATTTGCTTGACGGTCCAGTTATCAGGATCCATCGGCTCTTCTTCCATCACTTCCATATTTTCGTTTAAGGGTATCACAAAATCCTTTCTCTTCTTCAAGGCATTGAGACAATGGTTAATGACAATTCGTTTCAGCCATGCGCTGAAGAGGGCTGTCTCTTTGAGGGTATTCAGGCGCGTAAAGGCAGAAATAAAAGAATCCTGTAATACATCACGTGCCTCATCCTCATCCCCCATCATTCTCCTGCAGATATTATACATAGCATCAGAATACAATCGGTACAATTCATTCTGGGCTTGTCGGTCGCCTTCCTTGCACTTTTCAATCAGGTACTTGAATAATGTCTGCTGCCCAGATTCCAACTTTTTAGTTAGTTTCACCCCAAAGACAGGGTGGTGTACAAAAGGTTTCCGTGTGGTGGCAAATAATTTCCACCCATTAAAGGTAATATAACGAATGCGTTGGGTAAGGATTTTCAAATCAATCGACCAGGCCAAAGCGGCCATTGAAGAGGGAAAGGCTCGTCGGGTGGTGATCGGTGAGAGGAGAATTGCACTGAGCCGATGGAATGATAAGTTTTTTGCCATCCAGGATAATTGTCCGCACAGCAGTGCCTATCTGAGCCAGGGCTGGGTCAACGCGAGGGGTGAAATTATCTGTCCTTTGCACAATTACTGTTACGATCTTAAAACCGGGCGTGAATTTGAGGAGAAAACTGAAGACGCCAGGACCTGGAAGGTCAGGCTTGATGACGAGGGATTGTTTATCCAACTTGACTAGCCCGCTCAAATGTAAAATTTCTAACTTTGGACAAAAGAATTGCCATGGATCGACCTTTTCACCTCGCCTTCCCCGTTAATAACCTCGAGGAAGCGCGTGATTTCTACACGAATATCTTAGGCTGTTCAACAGGACGAAGTTCTGAACAGTGGATTGATTTTAACTTGTTTGGACACCAGGTAGTGGCCCATCTTGCCCCCGAGGAAACTTCCGCAGCTTCCCGGAACCAGGTAGATGGTAAGGAGGTACCTGTAAAGCACTTTGGGGTAGTATTGCCCTGGGAAGAATGGCATCACCTGGCAGAATCCCTGAAAGAAAAAAAGATCGAATTCATAATTGACCCCTACATTCGTTTTGAAGGTGAGGTAGGTGAACAAGCAACCATGTTCTTTATGGACCCCAGTGGTAATGCCCTTGAATTCAAATCATTTCGGGATCCTGATCAACTTTTTGCTCATTGATAAGAAAAATGCAGATCTGTCGTTGTACCCGGGTAGTGAGACTTCTTTTACTTGTAATCGCTATTTGTGTCAACACGACTCTATTTTCGCAGGATCTAGTTGATAGAAAGATCGACTTGATGGTTCCCAGCGACAGTCTTCCCGAAAAAATCAGGTCAGGGAAATCGCTGGTCCTGATAGACCTTGTTTCCGACAACCCCTCTGAATGGGATCGGGTTAGCCGCGCTTTTCACAATATCATTGTAAAAGGGGGGATTGACCCGGTAGTCTACTACAGCCTTAGTACTATTTTCTCAGGTACTGAGGTTACGCGAAGTTTCATTGAAGACTTCGGCAACCGGGAATTGGATAATATAATTCTGCTGAAATATCGAGGGGAGAATAGCTTTGTAGGGGTTATGTCTTTTGAGGAATCCTTTTTCACTGACAAGCCCGTGTCTGCCTGGACCAGGGAAGGGGAATTTAAAAATATTGCAGATCAACTATACGTACGCACTGCAAATTCAGGTTATGAACTCGCCAATTTTCTCACGGCAGAGATCCCGGAAAAAGGTGTATTAACGCAGCCCATAAAGGGCCGGCGAGCTGAGTTCTTTAACCTATCGCTGAGTTCCGGCAAATTGGCGGTACCTAAATTCAACGATCCATTAAAAGACCAGGAGCTCCAGGCCGTATTCGACATGGCCTATCCCTACGAATTTGAGCTTGTGGATCCCTCGTTTACGGATGTGGAAATTGCCAACCAGGGATTTCGTTTTATCCTCCGCTATGTGACCGGTCCCGCATCCCTAGTTAGGGAACTGCTGGATTACGAAGAAGAGGAAGGCATAACCGGCTACGTCACACTTCGCTACAAAGGCGAAAACAGCGAAGCCTTAACCCTGTCACAATCTGAGAAGGTCTATAAATTCTATATCAATCACTTTCAGTCCAATACTACCTACCTGGGAACAGAATGGGACGCCGATCTCGGTTGGCGCCAGTCTTTGCTCAACCACCTCTGGAGTATTGAAAAATGGGTGAATAACTAAAATTTCGACCTATCCAGCTCTTCGGATTCTGACCAAAGCTTAATCGCATTTTCCAAGATCTCATTGGAGAGGTTGAAAATAGGATAGAAGCCATCATTCCCCCAAACCCTGCGAGCAATCTGTGATTTCATGTGGATATGGAACAGTTCCCTATTGTCACTGAGTTCCTTACTATTCCGCTCCACTTTGTAGCTCTCACCTATGTCCATTAGCCTTTGCTCCATTTCGGGGGTTACGGGAAATTTGTCATAATAATCCTGGTAATCCCACCGGGATAATGCCTTTTCATTTTCGGTGAAATACCTGAAAGCAAACTCCAGCATTGCATTGGAGTAGTAGAGCCTGTTCAGGTAGGCCGATCCCTGGGTAGTATCGAGAGGAACAAAGTAATCAGGCATGATGCCTCCTCCACCATATACAGTGCGGCTCTTCCGGGTCTTGAATTTCAAGGAATCAACAAATTTTACACTGTCAGCACTAAAGAATTCTCCATTGCTGAAACGCTTGGATATATCCCTTTCGTAGTCGACATCGCCATAGGGTTTCTGTATACTCCTTCCGCTGGGTGTGTAATACCTGGAAATAGTCAGGCGCATTTCGCTGCCATCAGAAAGATCCATGGGTAATTGTACTAAACCTTTTCCAAAAGATCTTCTTCCAACTATAAGGGCCCTGTCATTATCCTGTAAGGCCCCGGCTACAATCTCCGATGCGGAGGCGGACCCTTCATTCATTAAGACAATCAGGGCACCGTCCTCAAATTCTCCTTCGGATTCTGTATTTGCCTCTGTATTAAAGCGAAATTCTTTCCCCTTCGTATAAACGATCTTCCTGTCATCCGGGAGAAACTCATCGGCAATCTGTATAGCTGCCGACATATATCCGCCCGGATTTCCCTGGAGATCTAATATCAACCTCTCCATTCCCTTATCTTTCAGGATAAGCAGCTTCTCCTTGAACTCGAGAAAGGTTGTGGCCCCAAACCGGGAAATCTTTATATAGCCCGTTTCATCATCGATCATGTACCCCGTATCTACTGAATACTGGGGTATTTTATCACGGGTGATCTCAAACTCAATGAGATCCTTCACTCCTTTTCTCTTTACGGAGATTTTGACTTTGGTGCCCTTGGGCCCTTTCAGGGTTCTCTGAACATCCAGTGTAGTGAAGCCCACTCCTGCAACCGTCTCGCCATCCACTTTAATGATCTTATCACCGGCCATTACACCAACAGCCTCGCTGGGTCCCCCGCCTAAGGGAGAAATTACGACAATGGTATCCTTGAAAATGTTAAATTCCACCCCAATGCCCTCAAAATTGCCTTGCAAGCCTTCATTGGCTCTCACCTTCTCGCTGGCTGGAATATACGTAGAGTGGGGATCGAGTTCATCAAGCATCTCTACAATGGCCCCCTCTACCAATTCGTCCACGTCTACTTCATCCACATAATTGCGTTCAATCAGTGTCAGTACTTCCTTGAATTTGGCAATGCTTCCCTCTAGCCCCATTTTCTCCCCTACCGCGGGCTTGGAAAATGTTGCTCCGATCAGAATCCCGGCAGCCAGGCCTATAGCCAGAATGATTGGCATCCTTATCTGTCCTTTGGTGTTATTGTAATTACTCACGACAATTCATTTAAATTTCTTATTCCTACTAACGGTTCAATCAGCCAATGGTTAATCCTGGCTTGAATAGACAACACGGCCGCCTACCATGGTAAGCGCTACCTCCGTATTTAACCATTCCGACGGTTCAGTGTCAAATATATTTTCCTGAAGAACGGTAATGTCTGCCCACTTCCCCGGTTCTATAGTTCCTTTTTGTTTTTCTTCGAACGCCCCAAATGCCGACCCCCAGGTGTAGGCCATAAGGGCATCATTCAAATCAATTCGCTGCTCGGGAAACCATCCTCCCTCGGGTTTGCCCTGGACTGTTTGCCGGGTAACGGCCGAATATATCCCAAAGAGCGGGTTGATTGGATAGTAAGACGCATTAGTTCCCGGCCAATCCGATCCAAAACTAAGGATACAGCCACTGTCCTGGAGGGTTTTAAAGGCGTACGCCCCCTTGCACCGCTGGTACCCAATTCTCTCTTCCATCCAGCGCATATCATCAGCCACATGGTATGGCTGTACCTCAGCCACAATTTTCTTTTCACTGAACCTGGGAAAATCATCCGGATGGATTACCTGCGCATGAACCAGCCTGAACCTCCTGTCCCTTGCACCGTTTACCAAATCCATTGTGTCGAGTATATCCAGCAATATGGAGTTCGCCTCATCCCCAATGGCATGAATTCTCATTTGAATGCCCGAACGGTCTGCTTCCAGGATCATCCTTTTATATTCATTCATATCCCTGGAAAATTCCCGCCAACCCCCTCTCCATTCGGACATTTCCACAGAATTATCAGAATAAGGTTCGTAAAAACGGGCGGACCTTGCACCCATGATCCCATCAATATGGGTTTTCAGTGTTCCAAATGTGACCCAGCCATCACCAGCCGGCCGGGGGCCTTCTTCATAATCCCAATCAATAAGCCACCCCTTTTCCTTCATATTTACATATTCACTGAGTCGGCTGGGGGCAAAATTTATCCGGCATGTCAACGAATCGTTATCCTGGATATCTCGGTAAACTTCAACATAGTCCAGGGGGGACATGTCCTGCACGGTGGTGACGCCCCATCGAGCGCACTCACTGAGCCCTCTCAGTACTTCAGCTTTTTTCTGACCAAAGCTTTTATCGGGAATTTCAGCCAATGCATTTTGAAGTTCGCTTCCCTCCAGTATTCCGGATTCCGATTCAAGGCCGAAATAGTCCAGCGCGAGTTGATTGGCAAGGCCCTGCTCGCGATCGAAACGAGTGATCAGTACGGGGTGGTCTATTGTAATGGAATCAATTAGTCCCCGGTGGGGTTCCCATCTCCTCTCGGAGGTGTTTCCCCCTTCAGACCCCATGGCCCAGGCCTCGTAGGCACCCCAGTCTCCACGCGTTATCCAGCTCCCTTTCGGCAGCCTTTCAGTAGTCTCATTTATCCGTTTTACCAATCCATCATCCGAATTGATGTCCAGCAGGTTAATACCCAGGAGAAGGTGTCCTGCAGAGGCAAAATGTACATGGGAATCATTGAATCCGGGGAGAATCAAGCCGCCTTGCACATCAATTTTTTCTTTAGCATCCGGGGGCGCGTCACTGAAGCCGATCTCCTCGATCATATCTCCCCTTATGGAAACCCAGCCCGGGGAGGGGGAATCCTCTAATCCCGTCCAAAGCATTCCGTTAAAGAGCACCGTATCCGGAACGGTTTCCTCATTTGTGGAACAAGACAGGAATATGGCCGGAGAAAGCAATGCCAGGCAAAAAATTATCTTTTTCATATCGTGAAGACAATTTATAAAATATCATCAGGATATTTATATTTGTTAGAAGTGATGGAATCACAGGAGCTCAAAAACAGCACACTTACCGAGATTGTAAGCCAGAATTACGTGTATGCGTCGATTCTGTACTATTTCGGTATACGGTTTTTCGACTACTCCGAAGAGACCCTTTGTGATGTTTGTAAAAAGAAGGGCATTGATGTCCAGCGTGTCATTCAGGAATTATCCGACCCCAGCGGGGAAGAGTTGGATGTCAATAAAGTCTCCAGCTTCCCGGTCGATCTTCTGATTGAGTTCCTAAAGCACAGTCATTACAACTTTGCCAAAAAGAAGCTTCCTTACCTGGCTAACCTTATTGATTCCCTGGAGGGGAAAGGTGAGAAATATGGTGCGATTGAAAGAGACCTGAAAGTGGTTTTTCCCATGTTCGTAGAAGATTTCATTCACCATATATACCTGGAAGAGGATACTTTTTTCAAATACGTGATAAAACTCTACAAAGCGGTGAGTGGTCGCTCCACACCAGGCAGGATATTTTATGAAATGAAAAAATACTCTGTAACGGACTTTGCCGCCGAGCACGACATTCACGACGATGAAATGGAAGGCATCCGGAAAATCACGAAGGATTACGAGGTGTTAGATGATACACCGCTCCAGATTCGCGTGGTATATTCCGAGCTGAGCTCCTTTGAGTCAGAGCTCATCCAGCATGCCAAGGTTGAGAATAATATCCTTTTCCCCAAAGCATTAGGGCTTGAAAACGAAGCCCGAAAAATGATAGACTCCATTTCCAAATACAACTGAAGTGGGGAGAATTCTGGCCATGGATTATGGCTTAAAGAGAACGGGAATCGCCGTTACAGACCCGCTTCAGATCATCTGCTCCCCCCTGGAAACCGTATCGACACAACAAGTGTTTGATTTTTTATCGGAATACTTATCGCGTGAATCGGTAGACAAAGTAGTGGTGGGTTGGCCCACCGACCTGTATCAAAGAGACACTGATGCAACAGTGCATGTATCAAAATTTATTAAAACTCTTGAAACCAAATTTCCACGATTAGAGGTTATAAAATGGGATGAAAGATTTACCAGCAAGATTGCCCGACAAGCCATTTCCGGTAGCGGACTGGGAAAAAAGAAGAGAAGGGACAAAAAACTTGTGGATAAAATCAGCGCATCCCTAATTTTGCAGTCGTATTTAGGTATTTGATATGGTATATCCGATTGTCGTATATGGCGACCCAGTGCTTAAGAAAAAAGCAGTAGACATTGAAAAGGGGAGCATAGATGTTAAAGCCCTTGCCGAAGACATGTTTGAAACCATGTACGGGGCTTCAGGGGTAGGGCTTGCCGCCCCTCAAATTGGGAAAAGCATCAGGATGTTCGTTATTGACGGTGCCCCCCTTGAGGAAGAGGAGCTCATGGATTTCAAAAAAGTATTTATCAATCCCAGGGTTGTTACGGAGGAGGGGAATCCTTTCGTCTATGAAGAGGGTTGTCTCAGTATCCCTCATATCCGGGAAGATATTGAAAGGCCGGAGGAGCTGACCATCCGATATTTTGATGAAAACTGGGAGGAGCACGAAGAGAGTTTTGACGGTATCAAAGCCCGGATCATCCAGCATGAGTACGATCACATTGAGGGCATTTTATTCACAGACCGGCTTACCCCTTTTAAGAAAAGGCTATTGAAGGGAAAACTCACTAATATCAGTAAGGGAAAAGTTAAAACGGACTACAGGATCGCCGTACCAAGGAGATAATGGTCAAGTCCAAACTCCCTTCCACCGGAACCTCCATTTTTACAGTCATGTCGGCCCTGTCCAATGAATGTGGGGCCATAAACCTTGCCCAGGGCTTTCCTGATTTCCCTGTAAGTGAAAAGCTGGTAGAACGGGTACATTATTACATGAAGGCGGGTAAAAACCAGTACGCACCCATGCCCGGCACGCCTGAACTTCGCAATCAAATTGCAGAAGTGGTCATCGACACCTATGACCGCCCCACCGATCCGGCGGAAGAGATTACCGTATTTGCCGGCGGAACAGAGGCCCTGTTTGCCACTTTTACCTCGTTGATCCACCCGGGCGACGAGGTTATTGTTTTTGATCCGGCCTATGACAGCTATGACCCGGTAATCCGGTTGGCAGGGGCGCAACCCGTACACATCCGACTTAATCCTCCATCATTCCACATACCGTGGGATGAGGTGCGTGCCAAGATAAACTCCCGTACGTCGGCCATTGTAATCAATACGCCTCATAATCCAACAGGTTCAATAATTTCTGCGGATGATCTTATGAATCTCGAGCAGGTTGCCGAACAAAATGACCTTTATATCATTTCAGATGAGGTGTATGAAAGGATATTATTTCCGGGTAATACTCACCATTCTGTTCTGCGGTCTGAGACCCTTCGAAAAAGAGCTGTGGCCATTTTCAGCTTTGGAAAAACCTTCCATGCCACCGGTTGGAAGATAGGTTATGCTGTGGCCTGCCCGGAGATTACCACTGAGCTTCGCAAAGTTCATCAGTTTGTTACCTTTACCGTTAATACCCCTATTCAGCTGGCGATGGCGGATCACATGAAAAACCCCGAGAATTATTTACATCTCGGGCAGTTCTTTCACAGGAAACAAAAGCTGTTTTCGTCCGCGCTTGATGGATCCATTTTTGAACCACTCGATTGCTTCGGGACTTATTTTCAAATGGTTCGCCTCAGAGAAACACTAGATATTTCAGACCACGAATTTGCTGAGAAAATGACGAGGGAAGACGGTGTCGCCGCCATACCGGTTTCCGCTTTTTACGAGGATGGTTACAATGCCGGCTTATTGCGTTTTTGTTTTGCCAAGGGGGAAGAAACACTGCTTAAAGCCGCTGAAATTCTTCAAAAAGTTACGATATGAGCTCCCTGCGGCTTGCGATGATCCAAACATCCCTTAAATGGGAGTCTCCTGTTGAAAACAGGAAAGCATTTGAAGAATATTTGCGACAAATCGATGGGGCAGACCTAATAGTACTACCAGAAATGTTTACTACCGGGTTTACCATGAACACCGGAAAGTGCAGTGAACCCCCGTTTGAGGAAACCCACCGTTGGATGCAGGAGTGGGCTGCCAGAAAGGGGGCAGTACTAACGGGAAGTTATATCGTAGAAGAAGCGGGGATGAGTTTCAACCGGCTTTTATGGATGGAGCCCGACGGGAGTTATGAGGTATATAATAAAAAACACCTGTTCCGGATGGCAGGAGAACATGAATATTATACCCCTGGAAATACACGCTTGATCACCCGCATCGGCGATTGGAAAATATTGCCTTTGATCTGCTATGATCTCAGGTTCCCCGCGTGGTGCCGGAACCACTATCATAAGTCAACCAAAGAACTTGACTACGACCTTTCCCTTTTTGTGGCAAATTGGCCTGCAGCACGGAGCCTGGCCTGGGATGCCTTACTCAAGTCAAGGGCGATTGAAAATCATTCCTATTCAGCAGGATTAAATCGAATGGGGGTAGATGGTACCGGAAAGGAATATGTTGGGCATAGTGGGGTATATGATCCCCGGGGTGACAGGCTCACCTATTCAGAAAAAGAACAGATTGTCTTCGTTGAATTGAATAAGAAACCCTTGATTGACTACCGGGAAAAATTTCCCGCATACCTTGACAGTGTGGATTAGGAGAACTTTTCAAGCACTTTGTTAACCTCCGAATCGGGGTTTCCACAGGCTTCCCCCTCGCCGACCTTACGTCCGCAATATCCGCACGCTTCTCCTGACTTATTCAGGTATGGGTTCTGTGATGCACAGGTTCCTTTAAACTCCCCGTCCTTCAGGAAAATGAGTCGTACGGACATCCCCACAAAAAACAATGCTACAATTCCTATGGCTAAAAGTGCTGTCGTCATCTCGTCCTATTGAAATACAAAAATAATAGCTACTTTCAAAACAGCATTACCCCGTACTAAGTTTCTCCGGTAACAAAAAGAAACCATGAAGGATCCGAGGCGCGAAGAAAAACTCAAAGCATTTGACCGCTTATTAAGTATTATGGATGACCTGCGTGAGCAGTGCCCATGGGACAGGAAGCAGACCATGGAGTCCCTGCGACACCTGACCATAGAGGAGACCTATGAGCTGGCCGATGCCGTCCTGGAAGGTGACCTGGACGAGGTCAAAAAAGAACTGGGCGATCTTATGCTGCACAATGTATTCTATGCTCGCATTGCCAGCGAAAAGAAGGCATTTGACATAGCGGATGTCCTCAACCAGGTATGTGAGAAATTAATTGTGAGACATCCGCATATCTATGGGGATGTAAAGGCTGATGATGAAAAGACGGTAAAAGAGAACTGGGAGAAGATAAAGCTGAAGGAAAAAGGCAATAAAAAAAGGTCTGTACTGGGGGGTGTACCCAAAGCTTTACCCGCCCTCGTAAAGGCGATTCGCATCCAGGATAAGGCCCGGGGTGTTGGTTTTGACTGGGATGAGCGCGAACAAGTTTGGGAAAAGGTCCGGGAAGAGATGGCTGAACTTCACGAAGAAGTGGAGGGTGGAGCTCCTGAAGAGGAGATCACTTCTGAATTGGGCGATGTGCTGTTTTCCATCGTTAACTATGCGAGGTTTCTCAACATTGATCCGGAAGAGGCTCTGGAAAGGACCAATAAGAAATTTATCAAGCGGTTCAATTACCTGGAGTCAGAGGCCAGGAAGGACGGAAAGAACCTGGGAGAAATGAGTTTGGAGGAAATGGATGCATACTGGGAACGTTCCAAAGCGATAGCTAAATGAAATTCAAAATCCCCCATACTCTCATCCTGCTTTTCGGGATGATCGTTCTTGCCCAGGTTTTGACCTACCTTGTGCCCTCAGGAACCTTTGATACGGAGGAGGATCACGGTCATGAAACCATCGTGCCCGGCACCTACCATGCAGTGGATGCCGACCCACTCCCTGCCTGGCACCTGCTTACAGCTATTCCCAGGGGATTTGCAGAAACCCAGGGGATCATATTCTTTGTCTTTATAATCGGTGGCACTCTTGCAGTTATCAAAAAAACCGGGGCCATAGATGCCTTCCTGGGCAGGGCCCTCGAAAAATTCGGAAAACGTCAACAAGGCCTTATACTCATGGGGATGCTAATATTCGCTATCGGCTCCTCTACACTGGGAATGGCCGAAGAATACCTCCCGTTTATTGCCATACTCATCTCACTGTGTCTGGTTATGAAGCTCGACATTATTACGGCAGTGGGCATTATGGTGGTAGGCTATGGGATTGGGTATGGGGTGGCGGCTATTAACCCCTTTACCCTGGTGATCGCCCAGGAGGTGGCCGGCCTTAAGCCCACTTCCGGAATCGGGTATCGCCTGGTCTTATTTATCCCATTTTTCCTCGTGGGCTGGCATCACGTATCGAGCTATGCCCGCAAGGTGTTGAACAATCCGGACCAGAGTCTTATGAAAGGGGTGGAAACAACACATTCCGCCAGAAATGAAGGTTACCCGTCTATGACCGGGACACACAAACTCGTATTGTTCCTGCTCCTCCTTGCGGTCATACTAATCGTATTTGGAATCTCGGCATTATCAGGATGGGGATGGTACCTCACGGAAATGGGCGCAGTATTTATTGGACTGAGCTTTATCGTAGCCCTGGTGGGTAGAATCGGTGGGAATGAAGCGGCCACTTCATTTACAATAGGAGCGGCTGAACTCACAGGGACAGCTTTACTGATCGGTTTTGCCAAATCCATTGCCCTGGTGATGGAAGATGGACAAATATTGCATACCGTCGTTTACGGACTTTCCCTTCCCTTGGAAAAAATAGGAGCTGGAGGAGGAGCGGTGGGCATGTACTTTGTACAGAGCCTGATCAATTTCTTTATTCCTTCGGGGAGTGGACAAGCCTATGTATCTATGCCGATCATGGCTCCGTTGGCAGACCTGGCAGGTGTGGGAAGGCAAGTTGCTGTTCTGGCTTACCAATTTGGTGACGGATTTACCAATATGGTCGTCCCTACCAATGCGGTCCTAATGGGTATACTGGGAATTGCAGGTATTCCCTACAATAAGTGGTTTCGATTTATCATCCCCCTGATGGTCAAATTGTGGATTATAGGTGCTATCGCGCTCATTGTCGCAGTACTTATAGGATATTCCTAATCATCCAAACAGAATCAATTTACGTTTATATAACTTTGAAAGTATGAGCAACGAATTGCCGGAATTTTATCAGAAATATATCGAGAGTTTTCAAGGTGAAACCGTAGTCCGCGATATGATCATGGCGGGCGATGAAGCCCTGGATTTTTATAAATCGCTCGGTCCGGGGGTTTATGATTACCGCTATACCGAAGGAAAATGGACTGTGAGGGAAATTCTTGGACATGTTATTGATGCCGAACGGGTTTTCGCCTACCGGGCCTTATGCTTTGGAAGAGGGGACAAGACCCCCCTGCCCGGATTTGAGCAGGATGACTGGATTCCTCATATGAACCTCGAACGCCGGACTATGAACTTTCTGATTTCTGAATTTGCCGCCCTCCGGGCATCTTCGGTGGATCTTTTTTCCAGCTTCAGTCCGGAGATGTATAGCCAGTCCGGTGTAGCTTCCGGTGTGAAGTTTACCGTAGAAGAGCTGGGGAAAATCCTGGTGGGCCATGAGGTTCACCACCGAAATATCATAAAAGAGCGATATTTATAATTCAAATAGAACGAAATGAGTACAAGCGATGATAAACTGATCCAGAAAGCCTTTAAGGATAAAAACTGGAATGAAATCAAAACCACAGATACCTGGGTGATTTTCCGGGTAATGTCAGAATTTGTTGAAGGCTTCGAAAAAATGTCCAAAATCGGGCCGTGTGTTTCCATTTTTGGCTCTGCCCGAACCACCGAAGATGACAAGTATTACCAGATGAGCATGGAGATTGCTGAAATGCTTGTAAAGCATGGTTATGGCGTCATTACCGGGGGTGGACCCGGTATAATGGAAGCTGCCAACCGGGGAGCCCGAAACGCCAAAGGTAAATCAGTGGGATTGAACATCGATCTCCCTTTCGAACAGTCATCCAATGATTACATCGATAAGGACAAGCTGATTGATTTCAACTATTTCTTTGTCCGGAAAGTCATGTTCGTGCGCTATTCCCAGGGGTTTATAGTCATGCCGGGGGGCTTTGGTACCATGGATGAACTCTTTGAAGCCCTCACGCTTATTCAGACAAAAAAGATCGGCCGCTTTCCGATCATTCTTGTTGGCGGGGAATACTGGGGCGGTTTGTTCGACTGGATTAAAACTACCCTGGTGAAGCAAGGGAACATTGATGAGGAGGACCTCGATCTCATCAATCTGGTTGAGACTTCAGAAGAAGCCATTTCCGTTATCAATGAATTCTATAGTAAATATCTCCTCTCTCCCAACTTCTAATGAAATACCTGAGCCTTTCATTGTCTGCTATTGCACTTCTAGTTGCCGGGTTTATCCTGATTAATTCCACGGATTCCGATGTAGAGGGAGCTTCCCTTACCAATCCGCCCAGTTCCATAGCAGAACTTCCCCAACCCTTTGTCAATGCAAAAGCATTGGACCTGCCCAAATCCATGACCTTTGCCGGTGAAGCGGTTCCATTGGGCAAAGCCGATGTAAAGGAAAGGCTGGACCGGGAATTACACATAAATACCTATTGGCACAACAACACCATTTTCCTAATCAAAAGAGCCAATCGGTGGCTACCCCTGATGGAGCCCATTTTGGAAGAGTACGGGATTCCCGAAGACTTCAAATATCTCACCGTGATTGAAAGCAACCTAATGAACGAGATCAGTCCTGCCGGCGCAGTCGGGTTCTGGCAGTTCCTTAAACCCACGGCCAAGGAATACGGACTTATCGTCGATCGCGATGTCGATGAGCGTTATAACCCCATAAAGGCCACGGAAGCAGCCGCTAAATACCTGAAACGCTCCTACGAGAAGTTCGGTAACTGGACGCTGGTTGCTGCCTCCTATAACCGGGGCATGGCCGGCGTACAACGGGCGCTTGATAAGCAGGGGGTCAATGATTATTATGAAATGTATTTGAACAGTGAGACCAGTCGCTATGTATTTCGCATTCTTGCCATCAAGGAAATTATCGAAAACCCCTCGAAATACGGTTTTGAGATCAAAGACGAGCACTTATATCAGACTGAACCCCTGCAGTACGTTGAGGTAAGTGAAACAATTCCCGATCTCATCGCCTGGAGCAAAGAGCAGGGTACGAATTATAAGATCCTGAAGCGACATAATCCCTGGCTTCGTGATGATCAATTGAGGATCAGGAGTGGACAAAGTTTCAGAATCGCATTACCCTTGCAAGTCACCGAAGCAGAATGAGAGTTTTTCATGGCTTTAGTCTGTTATTAATTTGCTTCCTTTTGTCCTGTAGTATAAAGGAACCTTCTGATTCTTTCAGCAATTTCCCGGTCTATTGCGAAATGGTCGCCCATGGTGCCAAACCCATTGCTTTCAGTGATCCAATGGATAGCAGCACAATCCGGGAACATATAAAGTCATTTGAGGAAATCGCCAATTCTTTTGACCTATTGATCCACATTGAGGATCAATTCCCAAATACCCTGCTTTTTCCTCAGGATGTTACAGGGGGAAAGTCTATCATCATTATTTACCAGGGAGACCGCCTGATTCAATATCAGCAATGGCGTGAAGACCATCTTGCAATTTCAAAGGATGATCATGGTAAGCAAATCGCTACAGCAAGGCGATTGGGAAGATTACTTGGCTATAATAACGAGGGAATTAATACACTCCTCAGTGAAAACACAGATCATAGAGCTCTTTCCATGTTTGGAGTTCAAGAGCAAATCACCCATCTCTATTATGAAGACGTAAATGAAGCGATTGCGTTTTACACTAATATCCTGGGATTAACTCCCCTTGAAAACTCGCGTTTCCAATTGGGAGAGGATGTTTTCCTTCAGATTAATCCATTGAATGAGGATCACACGGAAGATCAGCCAAAATCGATTGCTATTGCCCTGCTCACTGACCAGCTGCCCGGGTGGTATACTCATATTCAGGAAAAGGGGGTACCTATCAAGTATACCTACAAACCAAAGCCCGGGGGACCTCATGACGGCTTTGTCGCCATCGATCCCGGGGGATATTTGCTGGAATTTGAGCAATTCAAACAGCATCCTGAGAATGAGCTGTTCATGGCTGCCTTGTCTGAAGTGAATACTATCAATACCACTATTGGAGATCTCGGCTTTTACGGATCAATCACATGGACCTATCATCGGGATTTATTGAAGATGCAGGAATTCTATGAAGAGGTATTGGGATATACCCTTGTGGCAGACCAGGGTTGGACCAAAATCTACCAAACCTCATCCTCCGGGTTTATAGGGTTGGTGGATGAATGCCGGGGTATGGAGAACTACGCCGATCATAAGGCCGTGGAAATCGAATGGGTGGTGAAAGATTATGAATCTTTCGATTCTTATGCCTCAAAACAATGGGAGCTTTATGGATACGGAGACGGCGGTTTAGTGGGACCGGAACGCTACAGTTATAAAATACAATAATAATTACATAAATAATTACATAATTAATTACCCAATTAATCACATTATTAATTATGTAATTATTCCTCCCTACCCATTCACACTCTCCACTTTTACTTATCATTATTTAGTTTCACGCAAAGTCGCAAAGGCACAAAGACCTTCGACGTAGTCTCGATTCCTTCACTTGACTTTTGACCTCCCAACTTCTCCACTAGATTTATACTTTTCACTCTCCACTAAAAAAGGCAGCCTTTCGGCTGCCTTTTCAACAATATAAATCTATCAACTAAACCTAAACATTAAGGTCGAAGCGGTCGAGGTTCATCACCTTATCCCATGCTGCTACGAAATCCTTAACGAATTTTTCTCCTGAATCAGAGGAACCGTAAATCTCGGATATGGCCCTCAACTCGGAGTTGGAACCGAAGATCAGGTCAACCCTGGTACCCGTCCATTTCTTCTCGCCGGTTACCCGGTCCTTTCCTTCGAATAATTCCTCATCTTTTGAGACAGCCTCCCAGGTAGTTTGCATATCGAGCAAATTCACGAAGAAGTCGTTAGTGAGAACTCCGGGCTTATCGGTGAATACTCCGTGACTGGAGCCATCAAAGTTGGAGTTCAGCGCGCGCATACCACCTACCAGGACTGTCATCTCGGGAGCTGTCAACGTCATGAGTTGTGCTTTGTCTACCAACATCTCTTCCGTTGAAGCACCCCATTTCTCCCTGACGTAATTTCTGAATCCGTCAGCCATTGGCTCGAGGATCGAGAATGATTCTATATCAGTCTGCTCTTGTGAAGCGTCCATTCTACCCGGGGTAAATGGAACCGGCACATTGTATCCGGCATCGCTTGCAGCTTTTTCCACCGCGGCACAACCTCCGAGAACAATCAGGTCAGCCAATGAAACTTTCTTGCTTCCACCGCTGGAATTGAAATCTGACTGGATTCCCTCCAGTATATCCAATACCTTGTTGAGCTGTGATGGGTTATTGACCTCCCAATTTCTCATCGGGGCCAGTCGGATTCTTCCGCCGTTTGCACCTCCACGCTTGTCAGAACCCCTGAAGGTAGCCGCAGCTCCCCAGGCGGTTGCCGCCAATTCGGAAGCAGTCAATCCCGAATCGAGAATTTTTGACTTGAGCTGGGCGATATCGCTGTCGCTTACCAGGTCGTGGTCGACCGCAGGAACCGGATCCTGCCAGAGTAATTCTTCCTCGGGAATCTCAGGCCCAAGATATCTGGTAACCGGACCCATGTCCCTGTGTGTCAGCTTATACCATGCCCGGGCAAATGCATCGGCAAACTCATCCGGGTTTTCATAGAATCTCCTGGAGATCTTCTCGTACTCCGGATCAAACCTCAAAGAAAGGTCTGTAGTCAGCATGAACGGAGCGTGTTTCTTATCGGGATTGTGGGCATCCGGGATCAGTCCTTCACCCGCTCCATCTTTGGGTTTCCACTGGTATGCACCCGCCGGACTCTTGGTGAGTTCCCAATCATATCCGAAGAGGTTTTCAAAGTAATTGTTACTCCACTTGGTAGGAGTTGTTGTCCAGGCACCCTCCAAACCACTGGTAATCGTGTCTTCCCCTTTTCCGCTACCCAGGGAATTTTTCCATCCGAGTCCTTGCTCCTGAATGGTAGCTCCTGCTGGTTCCGGGCCTACATATTTTGAAGCATCACCCGCACCGTGGGTCTTTCCAAAAGTATGTCCCCCTGCAATAAGGGCCACGGTTTCCTCGTCGTTCATTGCCATCCGGCCAAAAGTCTCACGAATATCATGAGCGGCAGCTACAGGATCAGGATTGCCATTAGGTCCTTCAGGATTAACGTAGATCAATCCCATTTGTACGGCACCTAGGGGATTTTCTAAAGTCCGTTCACCGGTGTATCGCTTGTCATCCAGCCACTCGCCTTCAGATCCCCAATAAATATCTTCTTCCGGTTCCCAGACATCTGCTCTTCCTCCTCCGAATCCAAAGGTTTTGAACCCCATCGACTCAAGGGCCACATTTCCGGCAAGGATCATTAGATCGGCCCATGAGATCTTGTTTCCGTATTTCTGTTTGATGGGCCATAATAATAATCTCGCTCTATCCAGGTTGGCGTTATCCGGCCAGCTGTTCAGGGGAGCAAACCTCTGAGTTCCCGATCCCCCTCCTCCGCGACCGTCAGCAATCCGGTATGTACCGGCACTATGCCAGGCCATTCGAATAAATAAACCTCCATAATGACCGTAATCAGCAGGCCACCAATCCTGGGAGTCTGTCATCAGGTCGTTTAGATCTTTCTTGAGAGCTGCAAAATCCAGCTTCTTAAATTCTTCGGCATAGTTGAAGCCCTCATTCATTGGATCCGACAGTGATGAATGCTGCCTGAGGATACTGAGGTTCAGTTGATTGGGCCACCAGTCCTGGTTGCGGGTTCCTTTCCCAGCCCCATGATTCATTGGACCGCTAAGGTAGGGGCACTTTGCCATGTCATTGACATCGTAGCTAGCACCTGAATGTGATTTGTCTTCCATTGATTAATAGATTTTTATTGTTGTTAACACAAAATTACAATAACCTTTATTTATAATTTTTATTTGGCAATTAGTTTTGATTATCAAAATCATGGCCTTTTGCAAAGGCATTGAAGTTACGAAAATCAGCCCTCAAATTGAAGGCAAAATGAACCTGAAATCAGCAATTGAGAACGGTTATTTGTGTGCTGAGATATAAAAACATAAAATCAAAATCGCACTTCACAATACATCTATTATTATCTTTATTATCCAGTCAAAATTCAGAACATGAAAAAGGTCCTCATTATACTCGCGGTTATATTGGTAGTAATCATTTCGGCGGCAATTGCACTTCCCGTTATTTACAAAGACGACATCAAGGCTGCGATTGATAAGGAATTGGAAGCATCTGTCAATGCAGATGTTTTGTTTGACGTGGACAATTTCAGCCTCTCGGTGTTTTCCAACTTTCCGAACATCACAGCCACCATGAAAGAGTTTGGCATAATTAACCGCGAGCCTTTTGCAGGAGAAATCTTATTTGCTGCCGAAGAACTGGCCGTGGAGATCGACCTTTTCAGCCTTTTTGGCGACCAGCCTACGCTCAGTGGACTTGAAGTGATCAGGCCCATTATCAATATTAAAGTATTGGAGGACGGCTCTGCGAACTACGACATTACCTTTCCCACTGAGGAGGAAGAAGTTGCAGAAGAAAGTGGTGGTGAGTTCTCTTTGAGCATAGATCATTGGTTAATTAAAGAAGGAGAATTCACTTACGACGATGCCACTCTGCCCTACTACCTGAAACTGACGGGGGTAGAGCATGGAGGTTCCGGTGATTTCACCCAGGATGTTTTTGACCTGAGAACCTATACCTCCGCAACAACTGTGGAAACTGCCTACGATGGCATAACCTATCTCGATGGTCAGACAGCGCAGATCGGTGCGGAGATTACCATTTCAGACGATATTAGCCGCTATACTTTCAAGGATGTGTATGGCCGAATCAATGATTTTGCCGTGGGCTTCGATGGCTGGTTGTTCATGGGGGAGGATTATTTTGACATGGACATCACTTATTCGGCGATGGAGAATACTTTTAAAAGCCTGCTATCACTTATCCCGGCCTTGTTTACTGAAGGATTCGAAGATCTCGAGACAGATGGAACATTGTCATTCGATGGAACTGTCAAAGGCAAGTACAGCGATACGGAAATTCCGGCATTTTCAGTCAATCTCCATGTGAAAGAAGCGATGATGCAGTATCCAGACCTGCCCTCCGCGATTGAAAATATCTCTGTGGATATGTCTATCAATAACCCGGATGGGATTATTGAAAATACTACTATCGATTTAAGACAAATGCACCTGGACTTCGGAAGCAATCCGGTGGATGCACAACTTAGTATTGCGAACCTGAGAGATTTCAATACAAAAGCCAATATCAAAGCTTCACTCAACCTGGGGGAACTTGCCAAGATGTTTCCTGTTGAGGGAATCGATATGCGAGGGACCTTCAAACTGGATGCCACCGCGGAAGGCACCTATGATTCGACTATGAATACCATGCCCCGAATGAATGCTGCCATGTCGCTTACGGGAGGATATATCAAAACATCAGAATTCCCGCTACCCATTGAGGACCTGCATTTTAGTTCCAAGGTAAGTAACCCGAGCGGCAGGATGAGTGACTTCTCCGCCAGCATAAAGGATTTTACCATGGTATTAAACAAAGAAACGTTTAAGGCTAATCTCGACTTTCGAAACCTGGTAAACTACTCTTGGAAAGCGGATGTTTCAGGGGCGGTTGACCTGGCCGAAGTATCCCATTTTATCCCTATGGAGGGAACGGAAATCGCAGGACGGATCTCCGCGAATATTGAGACTTCAGGGAATATGAAATCGCTCGAGGCGGAACGATATACTGATTTGCCAACCTCAGGAAATTTAGTCGTCAGTAATCTGCTATACAGGGACTCCACACTTGGCTATGATATTACTATATCCGAAGCCTCTGCATCTTTAACACCCAGAAAAATGGCCCTGAAGTCATACTCGGGAAATATTGGCAAAAGTGATATCCGCATGAAGGGAGAGGTCAACGACTATCTCGGTTTTGTACTTGGTGATGACTTACTTCACGGAACGTTTGATTTCAATGCCGGGCTGCTGGATCTGAACGAATTGATGCCGGAATCAGAGGAGGAGGAAGTAACAACAGATGCAGAAGAGTCGTTCTCAGCCATTCCCGTACCTAAAAATATTGATTTTGTACTCAATTCGAGTATCGAAAAGATCATTTACACCGACATGGAATTGACCAATGCCGCGGGGCAAATCATTCTGAGAGATGGTATAGCCCGGATGGATGGGTTGAGATTTAATGCCCTCGGAGGAAGTTTCTTAATGGCCGGAGCATATGATACCAGCGATCCAGATGTACCAAAATATGATTTCAAACTTAAAGTCGATGCCGTTTCCATCAAAGAGACCTTCGAAAAATTCACGATCATAAAATCCCTGGCCCCTGTAGCAGCCAATATCATTGGGAACGTATCAACCGATTTCAATATCTCGGGGGATCTTGGACAGGACCTGATGCCTAAGCTGGAAACCATAACAGGAAATGGATTGCTTAAAGTCATTGATGCAACATTCGGAAATACAGATATCCTTGGAAAACTGTCCAATGTTACCAAACTCGATGCCGATCAGGGAATTAGTCTTAAGGATGTAGCGATGGCTACTTCGATTGCTGATGGGAAAGTTACAGTGAAACCCTTCGGCATACGACTGGGAGAATACCCGGGAACCGTTAGCGGCAGTACTGGTGTAGACGGAAGCATCGCCTATAACATAAAGTTGGATGTGCCAGCCTCAAAATTAGGCAGCAATCTTACCAGCCTTTCGAGTAGTCTTGGGTTGGGAGAGGTGGATCCCAATTCAACCATCCCCTTAAACATCGGGATGGGGGGAACCTACAGTAACCCCACTTTTCAATTGATTTCATCCGATGCCAAACAGCAGGTTAAGACCGCC
Source organism: Flammeovirgaceae bacterium (assembly GCA_024638265.1). GTDB lineage: Bacteria > Bacteroidota > Bacteroidia > Cytophagales > Cyclobacteriaceae > JAHEKQ01. The sequence continues at coordinate 34,379 of JAHEKQ010000009.1, read as the reverse complement.
CTTACCGATAAGGCGAAAGATGAGGGAAAAACCGCTATAAAAGCTCTGGCTGACAGCAGCGGGGTCACTAACAAGATCACCAACTTGCTGGGCACCAAGAAGGATACCACAAAGTCGGATTCCACAAAAACCGATGTAAAGGAAGAAGCGACTGAAAAAGCCAAAGAAGCACTGAAAAACCTCTTGAAGAAGAAGAAAGGCGGAAATTAGTTTTATAATTCTTCGATCCGTTGTTTGATCAGCGTTCTGTACTCGTCTGAAATGGGTATTTTCTTGAATTTTACATTAACCGGTGTGGTGTATTCTACAATCAGTTTACCTTCGTCATTCCAGTATAATTGATCACCAAAGTTGACGATTCCTTTAAACCCTGCCTGGACTTCATTTGCCAGATCCGTACCCCAGCTAAATTCCATCTTTGCCTTCTTGTATTTAATAACCTCGGTGATCATGTAAACATTTGTGGCGTTGATACTGAGCTGGAACTGAATTTTCTGCAAATTTTCTTTGCTGAGGCCAAAAATAAGGTCGGTCAATGCTATGCTTCCCTTTTTGAACGAGTGTCTTTCACCTTCTTCAACTATCATTTTGACCCCTCTTATGGATTCTACGCTGTTCTTTAATTCCGGACTCAGATTCTCAAAAGTGCCAGAAAACTGCAGACTATTAGAAAACTTCTGTTTCCAATCCAGTGTAGTCCCGGGAACGGGAACCGGTTGCGCCATTTCCAGATAGGGGGCGTCACCGGTTTTTGACATCATTCCACTGTAGGTAAGAATAGGAGATTCCATCCTGCCATCCTTGATAACCAGGATAGAGCCCGGCTCATAACCACCATCAAAATCAAACTCATCATAGCTGTCTGTCATTGGTGGTTTTTGAATTAAGTTTTTCTGAGAGCACCCTATGACAAGCAAAAGAGAAGCAAAAATCAGTAATCGCATAACTAAATGTAGGAAGTAAATTGATATAGCTCAAACAATCGGCATACTGCATCCAATCCCAATTAACAAGGATTGGCACGGACCTTGCCCTATTCAATTCAAGATGGTTTAACTCAAAATTTAAAGGATTATGAAAAAAACTCTACTATTTGTTTTGGGGCTTAGCCTGTTCGCCTTGGACGGTTTTGCTCAGAGAGGTCAAGGCCAGGGACGCGGAAGGGACCGGGATATCCGGGCTGAACGCGGCCGTGAGACTACCATCAACCACCGACCCAATAACGGAAGACATCAATATGCTTACGTGGCTCCCCGAAAGAGGGGTAGGCGACCGGCAGTGGTGCACAGGAGGGGAAATGAAACGGTAATCATCCGTCGACACCCGGGAATCCGGTACACGCGGCCTGTTGTTTACCAAAGACCTATTGTGGTCCGGCCACATATCCGTTACAATCGCGGGTACCGGTACGGGAATGTTCTCAGAACCGGACAGGTCAACAACATTGCGGAAAGTATGTCGTATGCACGCTTTGACGATGAGGCCCTGCAGATCGCCAAGAATCGGATTCGAAGAAATGCGATCCGATCAGAAGATGTGGCCTACTTGATGAGCCAGCTAAATTTCGAAGACAATCGATTGGCCCTGGCAAAATTTGCCTGGAGCAGAACGGTAGACAGGAGAAATTTCAACCTGGTGTTCAATGAGCTCAAATTCAGAAGCAGCCAGCGCGAACTCGACCGGTTTATCGGCAGATTCTAAATAGATCAAAAGCCTCCTTCGGGAGGCTTTTTTTATTCATTGTAAATCACGTGCATTACCGTATTGCCAACGATCTCAAGCATATCGGGATCAATCAGCTCCAGGTTGTCTTTGCGGGTATGGTGATAATCCCCAAAGTAACCTTGTTCAGGATCGTAGTGAACGATGTTGATCATTGGGATCTTGCCAACCTGGTTTACATACCGGTGATCATCCAATATTTCGGGTTGACGTTTATTGACAAAGATTCCCTGGTATCCGAGTGCGGCAGCCTGACCCCATACTTTTCTAACAATCCTTGGAGCGAATCGCATGCTGATTCCCTCTTTGTGAAACTGTGAGCCCCGCGCACCCACCATGTCAAGCAGAATACCGTAATAGGCCGCGTAGTTAGGCTTGTGTTTATTATCCGACCAGTATTGTGACCCGAGACACCACCAGGAATCCCACTCACGGGAATTGGGCACATTCTGTTCATTGTTATGCTCTCCCCAATCCTCTCCATCAAACAAGACGATATCTATCCCCACATTCTCGGGGGGCGTCCTGCCAATAAGTCGGGCCATCTCCAGCAAAACAGCCACACCACTCGCCCCATCGTTTGCCCCATCCATAGGTGCTCTGTCATCCTCCGGGTCTTTATCTGCAAATGGACGCGTATCCCAATGAGCCGCCAGCATAATCCTCTTGCTTCGCTCGGGAAAGAATTCCGCTATAATATTTCTCAACTCAACCGAAGTACCATCATAGGTGGTGACTGGAAACTTCTGTTCTGTAACAGTGGCCCCAAAAGAGGTTAGCTTTTTTACCAGGTAGTCGCCCGTGGCCTGGTGTGACTCCGTACCGGGAACCCTGGGACCAAACTCCAGCTGTTTTTTTACAAAAGAAAAAGCACTATCCGCACTGAAGTCCGGTACATTCACTACAGGCTCTTCACGAACGTTATTGATATTGTTGCCCCCCTCAGATCCGCAAGACCAGAGTATCAGAACAAAAAATACAGCAAGCAGGATATTTCCTTTCATTTCCTTCTACAAATTAACAGGTGGTCAATTTACCAGAATTATCAGTTTGTTTTTTATGAATCCTTGAAGTACTTTTGCATTAAATATGGAAAATGACCTTGAGGGGACGACTAGTCCCCTCTTTTATTAGGTTAGAATGGATACACTGACGAAAACCATTTGGGAAATTACTGAGGGCACCTTTGAGGACGAAAACCTCTTTGTGGTGGATATCAGTATTTCTACAGGTCGCAGCCAGAAAGTGACCATACTTTTAGACGGCGATAATGGAGTCAGTATTGACGATTGTTCCCGGGTAAGCAGGGCCGTGGGACATGAAATAGAGGAGAGGGATTTGATTAAAAATTCCTATACCCTTGACGTCGGAAGCCCGGGGGTCGACACACCCCTGAAGTCCGAGCGTCAGTTCAGGAAAAATACCGGAAGGAAACTTAAGGTTAAATTGTCGGATGGAAGTACTGTTAAAGGAGTACTTCATTCCGTAGATCAAGATTCGATTGAATTGGCTTCGAAAAAGGGCAAGGAGAAATCGAGGATAACCTTTAATGATATTGAATGGGCGAAAGTCCAGGTGACATTTAATAATACTTAAGATGGATGCTAGTGTACTAATTGAATCGTTTGCAGAGTTTGCCGGTCAGAAGAATATCGACCGGCCCACCATGATCCGCATTTTGGAAGATGTATTCCGAACTATGATCCGTAAAAAATATGAAACGGACGACAACTTTGATATCATTATCAATGTCGACAAAGGGGACCTTGAGATCTGGAGATTCAGGGAAATCGTGGATGACAATTCCGAAGATATCTGGGAACACGACAAAATATCTTTGACAGAAGCCAGGAAAATTGAACCCGATTTTGAGATTGGAGAAGAAGTGGCTGAAGAAGTCAAGATCGAAGATTTCGGAAGACGAGCTGTTATGACTGCTCGCCAAACTCTTATTCAAAAGGTGAAAGACCTGGAAAAAGATATCCTCTTTGAGAAATACAAAGACCTGGTTGGAGAGATCATCAATGGTGAAGTTTACCAGGTACTGAGCAGGGAAGTACTACTCATCGATGCTGAGGGTAACGAAATCTCGATCCCGAAAAGTGAACAGATCCACAAGGACCGGTTCAGGAAGGGGGATTCAGTAAGAGCGATTGTCGACCGTGTTGAAATGGTTAATGGAAATCCTAAAATTATTCTATCCAGGACTTCTGGAGTCTTCCTGGAAAGACTTTTTGAAAGTGAAGTGCCTGAAGTGTACGATGGCCTGATAACTATAAGAAAAGTTGTAAGAGAGCCCGGTGAACGTGCCAAAGTTGCGGTAGAATCCTATGATGACAGGATCGACCCGGTAGGTGCCTGTGTAGGAATGAAGGGATCCAGGATACACAGTATTGTGCGTGAATTGCAAAACGAAAATATTGATGTGATCAATTTCACGGACAACAAGGAGCTGTACATTACACGTGCACTGAGCCCCGCCAAGATCTCCAACATCGTAATCGATGAAGATGGAGAGAGGGTATCCGTTTACCTGAAGCCCGACCAGGTTTCACTCGCCATTGGAAAAGGCGGTCAGAATATCAAGCTGGCCAGCCGGTTAGTGGGAATGGAAATTGATGTATTCAGGGAACTCGGGGAATATGAGGAGGAAGATGTGGATCTCGAGGAATTTTCGGATGAAATTGAGGACTGGGTGATTGATGAACTCAAGAGAATCGGCTTGGACACCGCTAAATCTGTGCTGGCCCTGAGCAGGGATGATCTTATCAGGAGAACTGACCTGGAAGAAGAAACGGTAGACAATATCCTGGGTGTCATCAAGACTGAGTTTGAGCATGAATAGTTTTAATTAGTATTAAAAAAACGGATATTTGAGTATGTCAGAGGAAAAAAGTATGAGAATTAGCCAGGTTGCTAGGAAGCTGAATGTTGGCCGCCACACCATCATTGAGTTCCTTTCTGCAAAGGGCTACGAGGTAGACACCTCACCCAATGCCAAGATTTCATCTGAACAGTTCTCCGTACTTTCAAAGGAGTTCGCCGACTCAGCTCATGAGAAGGAAGAAGCATCCTTTCTGACTATTGGCACCAAGATGTCTGAAAATGTGGTTATCGACAGTGGTGATTCTAAGTCAAAGGAAGAAGAAGAAGAGTCCGTCCTGATTAAAAATGTATCTGTTGAAGCAGAGGAACCCAAGAGCGAAGAGGTAGTTGAGGTAAAAGCAGAGGAGAAAGAAGAGAAAAAGGAAGAAGCTCCTGCAGCCAAGGAAGAGAAAGAAGAGGAAGAAGAACCGGCTGAAAAAGAGGAAGATTCCCGTACTAAGTTAAAGGGAATCAAGGTTGTTGGAAAAATCGACCTCGATAAGAAGAAGGAAGAACCTGACAAGGAAGAGGTTAAAGAAGAGGAGAAAATAGAAGAGAAAAAGGAGGAAGTCGAGGATAAAACCGAAGAAAAGCCCGAAGAAAAACCTAAGAAAGAGGATTCCAAAGTCATTGAAGCAAAAGCTGATAAGCTTAAAGGTCTGAAGGTAGTTGGTAAAATAGATTTACCTAAAGAACCCGTGGCCTCTTCCGATGAGCGCAAAGAAAAGAAAAAGCGCCCCAGAAAAAGGATCATGTCTCAGAAAGTCCGGAAAGATCGCCCCTCCCGTGTATCTAAGGAAGAGCCCAGCGATAAGGAGATCCAGGAGAAGATCAAACAGACCCTTGCCAAACTCAGTGGCTCCGGTAAAAAAGGAGGTGGGGCAAAATATCGAAGAGAAAAGCGTTCCGCCATAGCCGAGGCCGAGGAAGAGAAGGCTATCCGGGAGATGGAGGACAGCAAAAACCTCAAGGTCACTGAATTTATTTCGGCCAATGATCTGGCTTCCCTTATGAATGTATCTGTCAATGATGTGATCGGTACTTGCATGTCTCTTGGCATGTTTGTTTCCATCAATCAGCGTTTGGATGCGGAAGCGATCACCATCATCGCCGATGAGTTCGGGTACAGTGTTGAATTTATCTCCGCTGATGAGGAGGCTGATATTATCGAGGAAGAAGATGCTGCTGATGATCTCAAGGATCGGGCACCCATTGTAACCATTATGGGTCACGTCGACCATGGTAAAACATCTCTTCTTGATTACATCAGGAAATCCAAGGTCACCGCCAGTGAGGCAGGGGGTATCACCCAGCATATTGGAGCCTACGATGTAACCACCGAAAGTGGTCAAAAGATCGCATTCCTCGATACGCCGGGTCACGAAGCCTTTACCGCTATGAGGGCCAGGGGTGCCAAAGTAACTGACATAGTAATCATTGTAGTTGCAGCCGATGACGATGTTATGCCCCAGACCAAAGAGGCTATAAATCACGCCCAGGTAGCCGGGGTGCCTATTGTCATCGCAATCAACAAAATTGACAAGGCTAACGCCAACCCGGAGAAGTTGAAGGAAGCACTCTCTAAGATCAATATTCTCGTAGAAGATTGGGGTGGAAAATATCAGTCCCAGGAAATCTCGGCAAAAACCGGGGATGGGATTGATGATCTCCTCGAAAAAGTATTGCTGGAAGCTGAGCTCTTGGAACTGACGGCAAACCCTGATAAACATGCTGTGGGAACTGTAATTGAAGCCTATCTGGATAAGGGTAGGGGTTATGTTGCAACCATCCTCGTTCAGGCAGGAACGCTGAATATTGGGGACATTATCGTGGCTGGAGGTCATCATGGAAGGGTTAAAGCAATGTTTGACCACAAGGGCAAGAAAATGAAAAATGCTGGCCCTTCAACTCCCGTACAGGTACTTGGTCTGGATGGCGCCCCCCAGGCAGGCGATAAGTTCAACGTGATGGATACAGATCGTGAAGCCAGGGAAATTGCAGTTAAACGAAGCCAGATCATCAGGGAACAGAACATCCGCACCAAGAAACATATTACACTTGATGAAATCGGAAGAAGGTTGGCAATTGGCTCATTCAAAGAATTGAATGTTATTGTTAAGGGTGATGTCGATGGATCTGTTGAAGCTCTTTCCGATTCACTGCTGAAATTATCAACCGAAGAAGTCCAGGTAAATATCATCCACAAAGGAGTAGGTCAGATTTCAGAATCAGATGTACTTCTCGCCTCCGCTTCTGATGCGGTTATTGTCGGATTCCAGGTAAGACCTTCTTCGGCAGCCAAGAAGATTGCAGAAACTGAAGAAATCGAGATCAGGCTCTATTCAGTCATCTACGATGCAATTAATGACGTGAAGGATGCGATGGAAGGTATGCTTGATCCTGAAGTGGAAGAGGCTATTGTTGGAAATGTGGAAGTGCGCGATGTGTTCAAAATTTCCAAGATTGGAACCGTTGCAGGTTGCATGGTTACTGATGGGCTTATCAAGAAATCTAACCCCATCAGGCTTATCAGGGATGGTATCGTGATCTACTCCGGTGAAATGGGCCAGTTGAAGCGATTTAAGGACGATGTGACCGAAGTTAAATCCGGTTTTGAATGCGGTATCAGTATCAAGAATTTCAATGATATCAAAGAAGGTGATGTTATTGAAAGCTATGAGCAGCGAGAAGTACAGCGTACCCTTTCTTAGTAATTAAGAATCTTTACTATCTTTATAATCTTTCTTTACTAATTAGCTGTTTGAACAACTAATGAACTGCTTCTGGCTGTCAAAATTTAAAGGGCTTTTTGCCTCGCTACTCCTGTTGGCAATGGTATTAATAACCATTGACGGAGTTATCTCACAAGCACTGGGAAATCATTATACCTACGAGTTTTCCGATATTGACGGGACTGAAAAAGACAGTGAGAAAGAGGAAACAGAAAAAAAGGAAAAGGAATCTGAATCCGAGGATTTTCTTATCGCCATTATCAAAAAACAAAGGCTTGATTTCCTGAGGATATCCAGCCTCTTCAAAAATTATTATGCCCAATGGTGTGATCCTGAGCTGAGGATTATCACCCCGCCTCCTGAAGTATTAGGCTAAAGAACCTCTGACTGAAAGTCGCCCATCATCTTTTAACCTGATAATTCAACACACAAATGACAAAAGTAAAACAGGGTTTCCTCGGTGAAATCCGCAAAGACCTTCCCTCCGGTCTTATTGTATTCCTGGTAGCAGTCCCGCTTTGTTTGGGAATTGCCCTCGCTTCGGGCGCGCCACTCTTTTCCGGGCTTATTGCCGGAATGGTCGGCGGACTGATAGTATCTCTCTTAAGTGGTTCTCCATTGGGAGTCAGTGGGCCCGCAGCTGGTTTGGCTGTTATTGTGCTTACCTCCATTGAAGAACTGGGGTCTTTCGAGATCTTTTTGGTCGCCGTAGTGGTGGGTGGCCTTATCCAGCTTATCCTCGGTTTTGCCAAGGCTGGAATTATAGGGTATTATTTCCCCTCCTCCGTAATTAAAGGTATGCTTGCAGGAATCGGGGTTATCCTTATTCTCAAACAAATTCCTCATGCATTCGGGTATGATGCCGATTATGAAGGAGATTTTGCGTTCCAGCAGGCCGATGGTCGCAATACTTTCTCCGAGCTATTCTATATGTTTGAAGCCATTACCCCGGGAGCCTTGATCATTGCTATTGTGTCGCTGGCGATTTTAATTATCTGGGAAAGGCCCTTTATAAAACGCTTTAAGATTTTCCAAATAGTTCAAGGCCCTTTGGTCGTTGTAATCGTTGGGATTCTTCTTAATATCATTTTTAAGAACATTCCGGGACTGGCCATTTCATCCGATCACCTGGTGAGCATACCGGTGGCCGAATCACTTAGCGGATTTTTCTCACAATTTACCATTCCTGACTTCGCAAATATTTCGAACCCTCAGGTATGGGTCGTAGGAGCTACACTGGCAGTAGTCGCCAGCCTTGAAACACTCCTTTGTGTGGAAGCAACTGATAAATTGGATCCCCATAAGAGAGTAACTCCCACAAACCGCGAGTTGAAAGCGCAGGGGATTGGAAATATGGTTTCCGGACTGATAGGAGGACTTCCCGTGACCCAGGTAATCGTTAGAAGTTCGGCCAACATCCAGTCGGGTGGACAAACCAAAGCTGCCGCCTTCTTTCACGGGATATTCCTGTTTGCAGCCGTATTGATCATTCCCAATTTCCTCAACCTTATTCCACTTGCGAGTTTAGCAGGAATTCTGCTGGTGGTGGGTTTTAAACTAGCCAAGCCGTCCATATTCAGGGAAATGCGTCAATTGGGAACTGGTCAACTCGTTCCATTTGTCGTTACTGTTCTGGGTATCGTATTTACGGACCTTCTCATTGGAATCGGACTTGGTATGGCCGTGGCAATCTTTTATATCCTGTGGGCGAATTACAAGGCCCCTTATTTCTTCAAACATGAAGAATATGTGCCCGGTCAGACTATTCATCTTGAACTCACCGATAACGTGAGTTTTCTCAACAAGGCGAGCATGCTTCAAACTCTCAATCATCTCCCTGAAAACTCAAAAGTGATAATAGATGGTTCCAAAAATCGCTATATACATCCCGATGTTACAGAGATCATTGAAGACTTTAAGATTACTGCTGAAGAGCGGGATATAGATCTGGAAATAGTAGGTGTGATGTCAAGACTCGACGAACCAATGATCAAAAAATTCAGCAAATCGGTAATACGTATGGAAAACGGTAATTCAATGGGCCCTAAACAGCCAGAACAGCCAGATTCTCAGTAGGGAAATTATGGAACATTAATTAGTTTAACGAAACGCAATAAATAAAGACAATATGGATATCAGTAAGATTTTTGAAAACAACAGGAGCTGGGTAGAAAATAAACTCGGCAATGACCCTCAGTATTTTGAGAACCTGGCAAAAGGCCAGAGTCCGGAAATTTTATACGTTGGTTGTTCAGACAGTCGTGTGACTGCTGAGCAGTTGATGGGTTTGGGTCCGGGAGACGTTTTCGTTCATAGGAATATTGCCAATATGATCCCCAACCTCGATTACAGTTCTATGTCCGTTGTCAATTATGCCGTAGTTCACCTTAAAGTCAATCACATCGTCGTATGTGGACACTATTACTGCGGGGGAGTTAAGGCTGCTATGGATTCGGCCGACCTCGGAATCCTGAATCCATGGCTCAGGGAAATTATGGATGTTTATCGTTTACATAAAGACGAACTCCTGGCAATCAGCGATGAAGATGCACGTTACCGGCGCCTGGTAGAATTAAACGTACAGGAACAGTGCGTCAATGCAATAAAGATTGAGGCGGTCCAAAGGGCATATCGCGAAAGAGATCTTAAAATCCATGGTTGGGTATTCGATATAAAATCGGGGAGACTTATAGACCTGGAGATTGATATGCAAAAAGCGTTACAGGGAATTCATCAAATCTACCATGTAGACTGATCAGGTTTCAAGTAATACTTTTAGTGTGTTGTAAAATGATTCGGGCTGTTGGGCATGAGGCCAATGGCCCGAATTTTTTATGGTCATGATCTTTGCATTTGGGAATAAACGTTTTATTGCTCCTCTATCCTCCCTCAAAACATATTCAGAATCCGATCCACGGATAAAATATACCGGTTTTAAACTCAGGTCACTGCCGGTAACTTCCTCACCTACCTTCAGTTGGTTCTTCTCAAGAACGGGAAGATTAGCTTTCCAGCGGTAACCTTCCCTGGTCCGGTCCAGATTTTTAAGTAAGAATAGCCGGATGGCATCGTCAGGGACCATGGGCTTTATTTGTTCCTCCGCCTCTGTCCGGCTTTGTAGATCCTTGAGATCAATACTATTTAAGGCGTCAAATAATTCCTGGTGATGTGGTGGATATTGTTTTGGTGCAATGTCTACGATTACGAGTTTATCGAATTCATCCCTATATCTCTTTGCATAGCACATCACAACCTTTCCTCCCATACTATGACCTATCAGAACCGGGTCCCTCATTCCCTGGTCCACCACTAATTCGTGAAGGTCGTCCGCCATTACCTCAAGGGTATGAACCTTATTGCTGAAAGACCGGCCATGATTGCGTTGATCTACCAGGTACACTGTGAATCGGTCCTGAAGTCTGCGCGTTATGGTAATCCAATTGTCAGAAGTTCCTAAAAAACCGTGGAGTATTACAATGGAAGGTCCCTTTCCGTATTTCTTGAAATATAACTTCATCTACATTTCAACTAACTTCGCCTTGAATTGTTGAAACTCTTCCCAAATCTCCCTGACAATCTCCCCCGCGGGCTGGATTTGTTTTATGCTTGCTGAAACCTGTCCTATTTCAAGTTCTCCTTCCACCAGGTCTCCTTCAAAAATACCTTTTTTAGCTCTCCTCTTCCCAAGTATTTCAGCCAACTTTTCAGCGGGTGCTCCCTCTCGTTCAGCCGCTTGTATCTGCTCATAGAAGTCATTTCGCAAGAGTCGGACCGGTGTAAGCGATTTCATGGTAAGAATCGTTTCTCCTTCATATGCGTCTACCACACGTTTTTTGTAATCGGTGTGAGCAGAAGATTCCTGACTAACTGCAAACCGGCTGCCAACTTGGACAGCTTCCGCCCCCAGTGCAAAAGCCGCTAACATAGATCTGCCGCCATAAATTCCACCGGCGGCGATAACCGGTACAGAGACGTTGTCACTGACCAGGGGAATGAGGCAAAAAGTGGTCGTCTCCTCCCTTCCATTATGTCCCCCGGCTTCAAATCCCTCCGCTACTATGGCGTCTACCCCGGCTTCCTCGGCTTTCCTGGCAAATTTCAGACTGGATACAACGTGGGCCACTTTGATATCTTGCTCTTTAAGAACTGTCGTCCAGGCCCTTGGATTGCCGGCAGAAGTGAATACGATTTCGATGTGATTTCGGATAATTACCTCGATGAGTTTTTCAATATCCGGATAGAGCAGTGGGACATTCACCGCAAATGGCCTGCTAGTCGCTTTTTTGCATTTCAAGATGTGTTCTTCAAGTACCTCAGGATACATGGATCCCGATCCGATAATTCCTAATCCCCCGGCTTCACTGACTGCAGAAGCCAACTCCCATCCACTACACCAAACCATGCCAGCCTGGATAATGGGATATTCTATATTAAAAAGCTCACATACCCTGTTTTGCATCATTCATGTAATTTAATGGCAATCACACTAATTTAATCCCCTTTCATTATAATTTTGTCCGCAGATAATTTAACATGTCGAAAAAAGACAAATCCAATCGATTGCTAGCCCGGTTCCTTATTTGGAGATTAAAGCATATCTCTAACAGGAACTTCATGTTGATACTGGGCAGTATCATTGGACTACTTGCGGGCTTAGCCGCGGTCATCCTGAAAGTTTCTGTTCATACCCTACAGGATTTCCTAACACGTGGATTTGATATTCAATACGAAAGTTACCTTTATCTCGGGTATCCATTGGTCGGGATTCTTCTGACTTCAGTTCTTGCACATTATGTACTTAAAGAGAACCTGGGCCATGGCATTACCCAGATTCTGTACGATATCTCCAAAAGATCGGGAATTATTCGAAGGAGCCGGATGTATACCCGTATGCTGACCAGTGCCATTACAGTCGGCTTTGGTGGTTCAGTGGGGTTAGAGGCACCCATAGTGGTAACGGGATCAGCCATTGGTTCCAATGTGTCACTTCTCGGTCACCTGGATCAGCGAAAACGCAATGTCATGATTGGCTGTGGGGCTGCTGGAGCCATCTCTGCGATCTTCAACAGCCCCATTGCTGGTGTCATTTTCTGCCTGGAGGTTATCCTTGTGGAGGTCAGAATCTCTTCGTTTGTGCCGCTATTAATTGCTTCCGTCTGTGGATCCCTGGTCTCGTTGCTGTTGTTGGGCCAGGATGTTTTATTTTCTTTTTCAATTCAGGATTCGTTCAAGGCGTCCGATACTCCATACTATTTTCTTCTTGGGATTGTCTGTGGCTTGATATCCGTTTATTTCACCCGTCTTACCTATGCTATTGAGGGCAGTATTTTAAAGCTTAAGAATATGTACGGGAGGATCATAACCGGGGGAATCCTCCTGGGAGTAATAATATTTGTTTTCCCCCCCATATATGGCGAGGGATATAACACCATCAAGCTCTTGCTGGCCAATCGTTCAGCAGAGGTGATGAATACCAGTCTTTTCTATGATTTCTCCACCGACATACCCTGGTTGATCCTTTTCCTTGCAGGTGTAATGCTGATCAAGCCGGTGGCCAGTGCTCTTACTATTGGATCTGGGGGAAGTGGCGGTATTTTCGCCCCCTCGCTTTTTATCGGTGGGGTTGGAGGTTTTGTGTTTGCTGAAACCGTCAATCAGGTATCCGGCCAGGAACTTGCCAGCCCGAGCAATTTCACCTTAGTGGGAATGTGTGGTGCTATGAGTGGAATCCTTCATGCTCCTCTCACAGCTATTTTTCTCATCGCCGAGATCACCAGCGGATATGAGCTGATTGTCCCACTCATGTTGGTTTCTGCTATTGCGTATTCCACCAGTTCTTTCTTTGAGAAGAACTCACTTTATACCAAAAACCTTATCGAGCGGGGTGACCTGGTTCTATATGACAAGGATCGACAGGTTTTGAATGAAATAGATCTTAAACCTTTGATTGAAAGGGATCTCCTGACAATCACCCCTGAATCATTGTTGGGTGAACTTGTCGACTTATTTAAAAGAAGCAAGAGAAATCTTTTCCCGGTAGTTAATCAGGAAGGTGAATTTGTGGGAATTGTTACACTTGATCAGATTAGGGAAATAATGTTTGACCCTGAATCCCAACAGAATATTCGTGTTGAATCTGTGATGAGCAGCGCTCCAGCCTTTATCTCCCCTCATGAAAATATGCAATCCGTCATGCGTAAATTTGAGATGACCAATGCGTGGAACCTCCCGGTAATCGACGAGGGAAAGTATGTAGGGTTTTTGTCAAAATCGCGCATTTTTAGCACTTACCGCCATAATTTGATTCGACAACAAAGTGAATGATCGTGAATCATATCTCACGAGGCCCTGACTGCCGAATTGCACAAAGCCAAGATTTTAATGAATTTCCAAAAGTTTTTCTAAAAGCACAATTATCCACAAATTTTGAAATCTTCATTTTCTTTGAAATTTGGACGTAAATAAACATTTTACCTCAAGTGGCAATTGTGTGTGGATAACTTTTTGATTTTGTGGATAACTTTCTGTTGACTTTTTCATTCTAAAAAAATCAATATCGAGATGATCTGTTTGAACTTCAGGCCCATTTGCCGGGCAGGTTTAACTTCAGGATTTATTTACAAATTTTTGTATTTGGCAATTGCTGAAAACGTCCAAAATTCAGGTAATACATTAAATATTTACTTAACAAAACTCTGCCGGTAAATACGGCAATTCATAAGCAACCGTTAAAACGGTAGTAGTCAAATAATATATTAATCTTGAAATAATACAATTTTGATTTTCTCAATTCAAAATAGATTTATCGGATGTCTATTTATCCGACAACTTTGTCTTGAGCTCGTTGAGTTTTAGCAAAGCCTCAACGGGGCTGATGGTATTGATATCAATATCATTAAGGATACCAATAAGCTCTTTGAATCGGTCATCAGCCTCGAACATATTCAGTTGAAATGAATTCTCCGGCAAATCCCGAACTTTTTCTGAACTGGTGTCCCTGTCCTTTTCCAGAAATCGCATGATCTCATTGGCCCTGATTACGATGGGGTTCGGCATTCCTGCCATCTGTGCCACATGGATTCCAAAACTGTGTTCGCTGCCTCCCGTTTTCAATTTCCTTAAGAACAACACCTTATCGCGTACCTCCTTAACGGATACATTGAAATTGTTTATTCCGCTCAGCTTTTCCTCCAGCTGATTGAGTTCATGGTAATGTGTCGCAAACAGGGTTTTGGGCTTGTCGGGATGACCCTGAAGATATTCCACAATTGCCCAGGCTATACTTACTCCATCATAGGTACTTGTGCCACGGCCAATTTCATCCATCAACAACAGACTCCTTCCGCTGAGGTTATTAAGTATACTGGCTGTTTCGATCATTTCAACCATGAACGTTGATTCGCCCCTGGAAAGATTGTCCGAGGCTCCCACACGGGTGAATACCTTGTCGACACATCCGATCTTTGCAGAAGATGCCGGAACAAATGACCCCATTTGGGCCATGATCACAATCAGGGCGGTTTGCCGCAACAGCGCAGATTTACCTGCCATGTTAGGGCCCGTAATGATCATGATTTGTTGTTCAGCGTTGTCGAGGTATACGTCATTGGGAACGTATTTTTCACCGGGGGGCATTTGTCTTTCTATTACGGGGTGTCTTCCCTCGCGGATATCCAGGCTGTACTCTTCAGTAATCTGGGGAAGGCAATAATTGAACCTGATAGCCCTGCCGGCAAAAGAAAGGTAGCAATCAAGCTGAGCCAATTGCCTCGAATTTTCTTGAATTTCCCGGATATATTTCCTGGAATACTTGACCAGATCATTGAATAGGGACTGCTCAATACTTACAAGGCGTTCCTCTGCATTTAATATTTTTTCTTCATAATCCTTGAGCTCCTCCGTGATGTATCGTTCCGCATTGACAAGAGTTTGCTTCCTGATCCACTCTTCGGGAACTTTATCTCTGTGTGTATTACTAACTTCAAGGTAATAGCCAAATACCTTATTGAAAGCTACCTTCAAAGACG
This sequence comes from Flammeovirgaceae bacterium, assembly GCA_024638265.1. Classification (GTDB taxonomy): domain Bacteria; phylum Bacteroidota; class Bacteroidia; order Cytophagales; family Cyclobacteriaceae; genus JAHEKQ01. The sequence continues at coordinate 19,033 of JAHEKQ010000009.1, read as the reverse complement.
ATATTCCCGTACGCTCAGCTTCCCTCTTCTGAATTTCAAGCAACCTGTCCTTTCCTGAAAAAGCTATTTTTCGAAGTTCATCAAGCTCTGGAGAAACACCCTCCTTGATAATACCCCCATTGTGTGTCAACATGGGGGCATCTTCCAGTAGCTCAGCTTCAAGCTTATCCAGGAGTACCTGACAATTATGCATTTTCGCTGATAATTCAGAGAGTGCGGTATTTCGGGATTCATTCAACAGATCTCCAATAGGCTCAACCTGGGATAGTGAATTTTTAAGGGAAACTAATTCCCTGGGGTTGATCCGCCCCACCGCCACCTTACTGATCAGTCTTTCAAGGTCTCCTACCTTTTTTAGCTTCGCCCCCAGCAGGTCTGTCAAATCGCTGTCTTTCACCAGGGCTTCTACCTTTTCCAGCCGTTCCCTTATCCTGTCAACCCGTTTTTGTGGTAAGACAATCCACCGCTTCATAAGTCTGCTCCCCATGGGAGTTACCGTATCATCCAGGATCTCGACCAGGGGTACACCCCCTTCGTGTTGGGGAAACAGTAATTCGAGGTTTCTGATGGTAAATTTATCTAACCATACATGCTCATCCTCTTCAATCCTGGAAAGGGAGGTAATGTGGTGGTTATCCCTGTGTTCCGTTTCTTGCAAATATTGAAGAATGGCCCCGGCAGCTACAATGGCCGATGACATGTCTTCTACTCCAAAACCTTTTAGGCTTGACGTATTGAAATGAGTGGTGAGCTTTTCATAGGCGAAGTCAAACGAAAAAACCCAGTCCTCCATCAGGAAGGAGGTAAACTCTTCCCCAAATATATCATGGTATTTCTTGCGATCAGATTTTGAGTAAAGTACTTCAGAAGGTTGAAAACTCTGGAGCAGTTTGCTGATGTATTCAATGCCTCCCTCCGCAGCGAGGAATTCTCCGGTTGACAAATCCAGAAAAGAGATTCCTATAGTGTCATCTTCCAGTGCCAGAGATGCCAGATAGTTATTTGTTCGGGTATCCAGCACCTGGTCGCTGAGTGACAAGCCTGGGGTCACAAGCTCCGTTACCCCCCTCTTCACAATACCTTTTGCAGCCTTTGGGTCTTCGAGTTGATCACAAATAGCAACTCTTTCGCCCGCCCTGACTAGTTTGGGGAGATAGCTATCCATCGCATGGTGAGGAAACCCCGCCAGGGCTACTTCCGAGGCAGAACCATTTGACCTTTTAGTGAGTACAATGTCGAGTATTCTGCTTGCTTTAATAGCGTCTTCACCGAATGTTTCGTAAAAATCCCCTACCCTGAACAAGAGCAGCGCCCCCGGGTGCTTAGCTTTAATCGCATTATACTGCTTCATCAAAGGAGTGACCTTCTTGCTTTTCGCATTTCCCCCCATCACCCAAAGATCAGGCTTTTTACCAGTGAAATCAACAGGTTTAAATGATGGTTTTCACTCATTTTTCGGGAAACTAATTGTTACTGCCCGCTTGAAATTAGAATCGAATTTGACTATTTTTTATCAAAAGGCTTTATTATGAAAACTCTCTTCCCAATCCTGGTCGTCATTTTATCGCTTCAGACGATACCGGCCACCTCACAAATTGCGATTATCGATTACATGTATGTAGATCCAAACAGTTCAGACGAATACCTGGAACTGGAGAAAACCTGGAAAAAAGTTCACCAGGAAAGGGTAAAGGTGGGACTGATCACCGGGTGGTATTTATATAACATCAGGTACACCGGAACCGAAAGCCCATACCAATATGCCACCATTACTTACTACAAAACATTTGACGATTCCGAAAACCTGTTTTTCGAAGGCATATTTGATAACGCTCTGGGCACCATGGATCAGGATAGTTTTTTTGTATACACAGAAGAGGTGAGGGATCTTGTTAGGTCGGAGGTCTTTGTGCAGGCTGACGGATTGGAATACAATTACCAGGATCCAGCAAAGTATATCTACCTTAACTTCATCAAGGTCAATCCCGGTCAGGAGAATAATTACGTCGAAATTGAAAAGTACGTTTGGAAACCAATCCATGAATCTCTGCAACGCGATAATAAAATGGCCAATTGGAGTCTGTGGAATCTCTGGTTTTATACTCATTCTGACTATAATTATATCACCATGAATGAGTTCTATGAATACAAGGACATTGATTCGTACAACTACAGTGAAACATTCGAAATTGTACATAAGGGCAAGGACCTTGAATCCATGATGCGCAATACCAGCGATGCGCGGACCTCATATAAGGCTGAACTTTGGGAGTTGGTTGATTTTGTAGTTACAGATAATTAATTCCCAATGTATATTTTTGTGAATGCGGAAACTCAAGCTTGAAGAGCTGGGACGAATCAGTCCTGCTGATTTTAAGAAACATCCCAAAATACCCTTGCGTGTCTTGATGGACAACGTGAGGAGTATGCACAATGTAGGATCAGTCTTCCGCAGTTCAGATGCCTATTTAGTCGAAAAGATATATCTCAGTGGAATTACAGCTACTCCACCCCATCCACAAATCCGGAAGACTGCGCTGGGAGCGGAAGATACCGTAGCATGGGAATACCTGAAGAATCCGCTTGATGCCATTAATCAATGCCGGCAGGAAGGCTATACCGTACTGGTTATTGAGCAGACTGATGAAAGTATAGATTTAGCGAGTTACAAGCCCAAACCAGGCGACCGCTATCTCTTAGTCTTTGGGAATGAAGTGGACGGGGTAAGTGAAGAAATAATCAGGAAATGTGACTATAGCATTGAGATCAAGCAATTCGGCAGCAAACATTCCCTTAATGTGTCGGTGGCTGCAGGTATGTGCCTGTGGGTTTTCGGGAAATCATTAATTCCCGATTACCAGTAGAGGGGGCGCACCGTGGTACTGTTTGATTCAAGCCTGCAGTCATCTGCTATTCTCTCCAATGCCTGGGGCTCGACCAATACCTCATTGCTTATGAATATGGAGTCCGTTTTTACATCCCCCAGCCAGAAGTATCCTAAGACCTCCTGGTCATAATCATCGACTTTGTAGAAATTTCCTCTCACTTGCCCGGGAGGAGCGTCGAATATATCGCCATCTATCTCCAGTTGGTCCTTAATGAGTTTGAAGAACTGATGGGCTTCCCTCGTCTGCGAGAACTGCTTCAATCTGAGCAAGTATTTCTCATTGAACCTTCTGCCGTCATCTTCCAGGAAGCCGGCCAGTTCGGTGGATGTGCGACCGTCAGTGAGGAAATCATTGGCTATCCTTACGCGTGTATCAATATTTCCCTCCCTGATCCAGCATTCTCCACAGCAATCCTTAGGAGCTGGTGTTGGTGGTCCGAATGGAGGCCTGGCTACAAAATCTTCGGGGTACGTTTTCAAATAATAGGTTCCGCCCATTTCCCACCAGTAATAATTTTTCTCGTCAGGTGGATCTTCATATTGTGAGTAAATCTCCAGGCCGGTGGTGAAAACCGATTCGATTCCCGTAGGAATTTTCCGGAAAACCGGAATGATGGAATCAATCTCAGGAACCGGAGGCACCGTTTCGGGAAAGGTCATATACCTGTCACCCGTATTCAAAATGATTTCCAGGGTATAAGTCTTTCCCACCTCAACACTGAAGTCAGGTGGGGATGAATAGCGACCACTGGAGCTCTCCTCGAATTCGGTGACTACCCCGTTTTCGTCCCGAAGTATTACCTGGGCACTCACTACATTCCGGATGACCCCTTCGAAGATAGTCCCATATTTTGCACTGCGTGTTATTGATATGGTGTGGACTTTTGGTTCAGTGGTTACATGCCCCTCGATTACAAGTATTCGCTCATCCCGGTCAATATTCACATTCAACGGGTCCACACAAGACATTGCCGCAGCAATAATGAAAAATAACAGTATGTGATTCAGTCTGTTCATACTAAAAATCGTCCGGATCAAATGCCCATACATCGATGCCGTTATTCTGTTGTGTCGCGGAATTTAATAGAAAGTAAATTTCATCACCGTTTTCCCAGATGGCATAGGCACGGGTCTCCCTGGTTAGCGGTGGATTGATCTTTGATGTCCAGGTGTTACTGGCAATATCGTAGAAATATAGGGTTCTTCGACCATCCGCAAAACAAACATAGGCCCCGCCATTCACTGAGATGGCATTTCCAAAGTCAAAAGCGCCTTCGGGATGCTGTCCCACAATTTGCCAGGTTGTAGTGTTCGTCTCAAGCTGCCAAAGCCTACCACTCAGGTCTATAATGTAAATAAAAGATCCATTGCTAAATGTGGGGTTCTTGCCCGAGATTTCAATGTCGGGTAGGTCGGTTACGAATTCCCAAGTATCATTCAAAATTGAGTAACGGTACACCTCCTCATTAGGTTGTACATTGACCTTGGTTCCTCCAAAAACATAAATATAATCCCCTGATTTCACAGCTCCGGCATCAAAGATCTGGAAAGGAGTGGAGGCAAGTTCAATCAATGCTCCGTTGTCAAATTGCCAGAATCTCTGGGAAACTTCAGGGAATGCACCGGGGAATAGCGGATCGGCGGTACTACCACCCCCAAAATACGGACCGGCACTGAAAGCACCCCTTGGTGTATCATCCGGATACGCCAGAGATGACCAACCCGTTCCGGAAATATCCGCATACCAAAAATTGGGTATCAGCCCCAATCCAAAAGCTACCTCGTTATCGCTTACTACAGCAACACTTGTTTTTAATTTTCTAGCTTCCGGGTAGGGGCCGATATTGATCCATGACCCAATTACGTATTCGAAATTATTATTGAACACCAGGGTCTGATCGGCGGTTACCACTGAAAGGGGCACCTGGAATGCCGTGGTAGGTGCAGGTACCCTGACCCTGATCTCAAAATCTGACTGCTTTAATATTTCTGCTGCCTGATCGCCAAAGAATACTTCTAGTTCTGTTGGGAAATTAGCGCCTCGTATAGTTACAAAATCAGCCTCTTGTACAATCGCAGGATAGAATTCGTTCAGTGACGCAAATTTGGTTGCAACGGTTTTCGGATCTCCAAAAATGGTTTCTCCGTTATATATCATATATGACCTCCAGTACAGATCCGTGTTGGCGGGTAATCCCGTTACTTCTCCAAGAAAGCCCCCATTGGTAGTAGCTTCACCTAAGGTAATTACCACAGGGTTAGAAAAATTTTCATCCGTTGAAATCTCGAAGCCGTGGTCGTCCAGGGCAAGGGATTTAGTGGCCAGGATTCTGCCGGCTAACCGAACATTATCTGAGCCAACGAGTAATACCCTTTCCGAGAGAACCGCTACTTCATCATCTAGTTCTTCGTTGCATGCCGCCAATGGAATAAGAACTATGAGTCCCAAAGTAAAGGCCGACTTACTCAGAATATGAATGATATGGCGGATCCTTTCTCCCATTAGAACAAATCAAAACTGTAACTGAGTGATGGGAACGGAACCCCTACAATAGATAGCTTATAAGCCTGGGGAGGGACACCCGGCAGATCATCAAAAAATACTGAAAACGCATTTTTGCGCCCAAGAATATTATAGACGGAGAAAATAAGTTCGCCACGTGTAATATTCCTGCTTCCCCTCAGCTGGAAATTGAGTGATGCATCCAGGCGGCTGTAAACCGGAGCCCTGTTTTGGTTCCGCGAATTATAATATGAAATATCTTCACCGAAGTAACGGAACTTGGCTGAAGGATATGTCACGGGCCTTCCGATAGAATATGTGAAAACGGAGGATAACTTGGTGTACGGTCCAAGCTTGTATTCCATAGTGGCAGTGAGGTCGTGTGGCTTGTCAAAATTGGAGGGGAAAACTTCACCATTATTGATTCGCTCCTCTGGAAATGGACCATTAACCTGTCGCAAACTTCTGCTGAATGTGTAGCTAACCCAGCCGGTCAATCGCCCAGATTTTCTTTTGGCATATATTTCCAATCCATAAGCATGCCCGATACCATTGAGGAGTTCCGTTTCGGGATTATTATTTAATAGCAATACAGCCCCATCCTTGTATTCAATGACATTATCCATGTCTTTGTAGAATGCCTCTATGGAAGTTTCTACCTGGTTATTCAGGAAATTTTTGAAAAATCCGGCAGAGTATTGGGTTGCCCTTTGGGGTTTTACGAAAGGATCACTCAGCTTCCATGTATCGGTGGGGGCAATGGTCGTGGTATTGGATATGAGATGTATGTACTGATTCATCCTGTTAAACCCGACTTTAATGGAGGTGTTGGGATTAATGGTGAATCTTAAACCGAGGCGGGGTTCAATGCCATCATAGGAATTGATTACTTCATTATCCGCAAATTCCGTTTGTGAAACCACGGTCTCCTCGGAAAGTGGTAGATTATTTTCGTATTCAAAGACTGTATTGGGCCCCAGGAAGTTGAACTTGCTATATCGGAGTCCATAAGAAATGGCAATCCTGCTGTTCAGACTGATGTCGTGTTGGGCGAAGAAACCATACTCTATCCCGTGCTCCGTGTCGAGGTCAACCGGGTTGATGCCCGTATCCTGTCCGGGTTTAAGCGTCCCCGGACTAATCCGGTATTCTCTAGCCTCCGCTCCGAAGATCAGGTCATTATCCTCTCCCAGGTCCAGGTTGGCCTCAGCCTTTGCTGATCTGTCCTGGATTTTAGCTGTAAGATCAAAAGCCGTAAGATCAAATTCACTTTTAATACTGTACTGGTATTCGCTCGAGACTCCGGATAGCTTTATGAACAAGTCTTCAGTCACCTGGCCCGAATAGCTGAGCACGTGTTGCTGATTGGCCCAGTTAAAGGTTGTATCGCTTAATAGGGCAAAATCATCCTCGCTACGATAAAAGCTGTACTTTATAAAGTTTCTGTCGTTAATTCGATAGTCTACAATGCCGTTGATGTCATAAAAATCGGCAGAACTATTGCTAACCTCAGGGCTATTTACTGCATTCAAAATCCAGTTGGAATAAGACAGTCGCCCCCCTAGTAACACCGAGAGTTTGTCTTTGATAATGGGGCCCTCGGCCTTGAGTTTGGTGGAGATCAATCCGGCAGTGAGTTTTCCGTCCCACTGCGAAAAATTGCCGGTCTTGTAGGTGAGGTCCAGGATGGAACTTGACCTACCGCCATATTTCGCAGGTATTCCCCCTTTGAAGACATTCACTTCATCAATAAAATCACTATTGAAAGCCGAGAAGAATCCAAAGAGGTGCGATGGGTTGTAAAGGGGAGCACCCCCTAGTAGAATCAGGTTCTGGTCAAAACCACCGCCACGAACATTAAATCCGGCAGAAGCTTCGCCGACTGTACTGATGCCGGGTAGTAGAACAATGGATTTCAGGATATCAACTTCCCCTACAAATTGAGGAAGCCCCTCTATTGCTTCAATGGTTAAAGTGTTTTTTCCGATATCGGTACTTTTGACGTTGGCGTCAGGCTCGGCCTCGATCACAACTTCTGATAATTCACGTACGGATGGTCGCATTCTGACAATAAGGCTGCCGTTCCCTTTCACATCCATGATCAGGGGAATGCTTTCGAACCCCACATTATCTATCCTGACAAGGTATTCTTTGTTAGCGAGGTTTAGTACCACTTTTCCATCAACATCTGCAATTGCCCCGAATTCAAGGCTTTCGATATACACCGTGGTTCCGGGGATAGGCTCCCCGTTATCCTGTTCAAGAATTATGATCGTAACTTCGCTGCCACCCGAAGTTGGGTCGTCATCACCTACTACATAGGTTCTCTGTCCGTATGCAACCAAGCAGAACAGCAGTAACAGGAATGTGATGATTCCTTGATGGCTTTGAATTGGGTAACTAATTTTCATTATTGGAACCTCAATGTAACGGTCCAAAAAAGCCCACAAAAATTACAATCTGAACTGACATATGCAACCAATTTGTGGTACAACAGAAAAAAAGATCAATGAATGACAAAAAGAACATACTGGTCACGGGTGGAAACCGGGGAATAGGGAAGGAGATATGCAGGCAACTGGCCGCAATGGGACACCGGGTTATTTTATGTAGCCGTAACCTGATGAAGGGAGAAAAAGCAGCCACCGGGATGGAGGGGGAGGTGATTGTAAAAAAACTGGATGTCACGGATGTCGATGCCATCCGGGTGCTCTCTGAGCAACTCGAAGAAGAAATGGGGCATCTCGATGTATTAGTAAATAATTCAGGAGTTTTGAATGGAAATCAGTCAGCAGTAAGTTCGTCAGTGTCGGATATTCGCTCCGTTATGGATGTTAACTTTCTGGGTGCATGGGCCATGATTCATTTTTTCCATTCCGCCTTGAAAAAGAGTAAAGATGCCCGGATTATCAATATCAGCAGCGGCATGGGAGCCTGGGGCGACCTTACAGGAGGCCATGCGCCATACAGGATCTCCAAAACAGCCTTGAATGCCCTTACCCTCCTTTTGTCTAATGAACTGGCCGGCAGCATTTCAATAAATGCTGTATGCCCGGGGTGGGTGAAAACGGATATGGGAGGAGCCAGTGCCAGTCGGGAGGTTCAAAAAGGGGCTGAAACCGTGGTCTGGTTGTCGGTGGAAGAAAACATTCCCACCGGTAAATTTCTGCGGGATAAGCAGGTTATCGATTGGTGATCAGAACCAAAGTGTTAAAATGAGTTTTCTCGGTCTACCCCGGTCCCGGTGTTCTCCCAAGTAAATTCCCTGCCAGGTACCCAGTGCTAATCGCCCATTTTTTACAGGAATGGTAACAGAGCTTCCCAAAATGGAAGACTTAATGTGGGCCGGCATATCATCCGGCCCTTCAAGTGTATGGATAAAGTACGGACTGTTTTCGGGAATATTCTGGTTGTAAAAAGACTCCATATCCCGCCTGACATCCGGGTCGGCATTTTCATTAATGGAAAGGCTCGCTGAAGTATGTTGAATAAATACGTGTAGTAAACCGGTAACGACTTCACGGATTTCGGGGATTGCTTCTTCTACCCTTGAAGTGATTATATGAAAGCCCCTTGGGAATTCATTAAGCTGAAGGTTTTTTTGCACAACTGGCATGGAGAATTGCCTCAAATATTGAAAAGATCCCTCTGGTCTGGAATTTGCCCGGCGCCTTCTTCAATGTGATAATACTCATTGTCAGAAGTGTTGTATTCATACTCGGCCGACCATTCTTGACCTTTTTCAACAATGGTCTCAATTGCATCTAGACAATAATCCAACTCCTGATCAGTCATCGTGGGATGCAGTGATATACGAACCCAGCCAGGTTTTCCGGTAAAATCACCTGATTCAATCCTGCTTACCAGCTGATCCGATTCATCCTGGGTCAGATTAAACAGGTAGTGGCCATAGGTGCTGGCACAAGACCAACCACCTCTCGTCTGAATACCAAACCGGTCATTTAGCAGACGTACAACCAGGTTGTAGTGCAGTCCTGTCAGGTTGAAACTGATTACTCCAATTTTTTCGATTCCATCTTCCTCACATCCCAGCAATTCAACTTCTTTGATCGGTTTCAATCGATCAACAGCACGGCCCAGAAGTTCTTCCTCGCGATGCCTGATGTTGGATACCCCCATTTTTTCCTTCAGCTTTATTGCCAGAGCTGTGCGAATCGTTTGTATATAGGCAGGTGTTCCACTGTCCTCCTGTATTTCTATATCCTTGGAAAAACCAAACCCTCCTCCCGGTTGTGTCCATTTTACATTTCCACCTCCGCTAACGCTGGGTACACCGCAATGCAGGGCCCTGTCGAAAACCAGGACGCCACAGGAACCCGGTCCACCGAGAAATTTGTGAGGCGCAAAAAACAGTGCGTCAAGACTTTGACCAGGGTGAGACGGATGCATATCCATGTTCACATAGGGAGCTGAAGCAGCAAAGTCGACAAAGCACAACCCATCGTGCTTGTGCATAACCTCAGCCAGTTGATAGTACGGAGTGACAATACCGGTAACGTTGCTGCAAGCAGTAAACGAACCTATTTTCAAGGTTCTCTCCTTATTCAACTCAAGCATCTCGTCCAATGAATTGATATCTGGCAACCCCTTTTCATCCGGAGGTATTACAAAAATATCCGCTCCTGCCTGCTGCCATGTAGTATGATTGGAATGGTGCTCCATGTGAGTAATAAATACAGCGGGCTTTGTATGCTTGAAATCAAAATTCTGATCAAGAATTTGGATGAGTCGCTCCAGGGCCCCGGTCATTCCATGGCCGGTTGTTACAAGAATATCATCGGAAGATGCATTTACGTGCTGGCGAATAATTTTCCTGGCTTCATTGTATGCGCCTGAAATGTTCTGTCCCGTATAGCTGGAATACGAATGGGGGTTTGCTACAAAAGTGCCCAACTTTTCAGAAATAATTCGTTCGATCGGTCCGTAAAGGCGTCCTTCCGCAATCCAATCTGCGTATAAAACCGGGAACTTCCCGTAACGGGTTTGACAATACTTGCCTCCTCCCAGGGTGTTGTCCCTGAATTCACGGAATTGCTGCTCCCGTGTTGTCTTTATAGCCTGTATTTCTGCCGGCATAGCTCAGTGAATAGGACTTCAAAAATAGAATATTATTACTAATTGTCGGTAACCTTTCTCACCAAGTGCAAGATTACCGGGTATTTACTAATTTGTCCTATACTTAATTGAATGGAACAGTTTGAAATAAAATCCTACGGAAAGAGAATTGTTGGAACAAGCTGGATACCGAAGGAATCCAAGGCCACTGTCTTCATTATTCACGGGTATGGTGAGCATATTGGGCGCTACCAATCGGTTGCCTCCCAATTCAACTTAGCGGGTTTAGCCGTGGTGGGGGTGGACCTCGCTGGACATGGACGTTCTGAAGGAAAGCGTGGTGATATCCGGAGTTTTGATGAATATCTCAATAATATTCAAGAGCTGGTGAATTACATGTCACCTCGGCAGGGTCCAAAGTATGCCTACGGTCACAGTATGGGCGGTTCAATTGCAGCAAATTATCTCATTTCCCATCCCGGTTTTTTTAACGCCACAATTATCACTTCTCCCTGGTTCCGTCTTGCCATCAAGGCTCCTGCTATCCAACTTGCCGCCGCAAGATTTTTAAAAACCTTCGGAATTAGCATCACTCAAAGAGCACCACTGGACCCAATGACCCTCTCGAGGGATAAATCCGTTGGGGAAGCCTATTCTCACGATCCGCTGGTTCATAATAAGATTACCTCGCGCTCATTCTTTGAACTTATGTCTGCTGGTGAAAGGGCATTGGCAGATGCTGACCAGATAAAGCTCCCACTACTTGTTGCCCATGGAACGGATGACGGCATCACCAGTTTTGAAGCGTCGAGAACTTTCGCGGAGAAATCCGGGGCGGAATTCAAAGCATGGCCAGGAATGTTTCATGAAACCCATAATGAGATCGGCAAAGAGGAGGTCGTTCAGTACTATCTGCATTGGATTTTGCAGCAGCTCTAGATTAGCCAAGGCACCTCTTCGGATTATATTAAATTTATTTTTGCTGTGTTTGCATATTTAGCGCACATTTTACGATATTTGCAGTCCGAAAATTATAAGCCATGGCTAGGATTTGCGAAGTATCAGGAAAAAGACCTTTGAGCGGAAACAATGTTTCTCACTCAAACATAAAGACTAAAAGGAAGTTTTATCCAAACCTCCAGAAGAAGAGGTTCTACTTGCCTGAAGAAGACCGGTGGGTAACACTGAAAGTCTCTACCAGTGCTCTGCGAACTATCAATAAAAACGGGATAACTTCAGTTTTGAAGAAAGCGAGGGAAAACGGTAATACCCTTATCTAGTGTCCTGATTTAAAGGTTAAATATCAACCCTCCCATACCGGAGGGTTTTTTTATTCCTGGATATCCAGTTCGCGGAAAATGTCGTTTACCATTTCTTTTCTAATAAACTCAACTTTGTATAAACCTCTAAGAATGGTAATGCCAGAAGAATCCTCGACATGAGGAATGGTGAATAGAATATTCCCATTCTCGAGTTTTTGAATATTGGAACCTGAGCCTGAACCTTCGGCAATACTGAACATATATGCCTCCATGACTTCGGCGAGTTCTTTTTCACCGGCCTCTCCCGGTTTTACATAACTAACCGGGTGTTTCATATCAAGGTATTCCTGGATAAGATTTATAGCCTCACTCTGGTTGGTAAGCGTGTCAAGGATTATTTCCAATTCGATACTCCTTTCCTGGACGTATTCGATCATTTGATTCTCTGTCACGCGTTGAATCCGCCTTTCGCTAGCTTTCTCCTGCAATCGTTGTTGCTCCTCAGCGGGAAGTCGTCGATCACAGGAAGTAATCAGGCTGACACTGATAGCCAGAAATATGATGTGTAGAAAATACCTGGAAGGCTTCATTTGTGTCAAATATAAATATGATCTAATGAATTTGTTAATTTTGACATCCTAGATAACGCGGTAATGATACAAAAGTTAGAAGAGCTAAAGCACAGGTTTGAAGAAGTTGGTCAGCTGATCGTACAGCCAGACACGATGTCAGACATGAAAGTGTATTCGGCTTTAAGCAAGGAATACAAGGAATTGCAAACGGTGGTTGAGCTCTATGATGAGTATCGTCGCATCTCTTCCAATCTGGAGGAAGCACGTGAAGTGCTAAAGATGGAGAAGGATGAAGAATTCAGGGATATGGCCAAACTGGAGATCGAAGAGCTAGGGCCTAAGGTTTCGGGCCTTGAGGAACAATTGAAAAAGTTGCTGATACCAAAAGACCCGAATTTTGACAAGAATGCTATCCTGGAAATCAGGGCGGGGGCCGGTGGTGATGAAGCCGCAATTTTTGCGGGTGATCTATTCCGCATGTATCAGAGATTTGCTGAATCCCAAGGTTGGAAAATATCCATTACCGACTTTGTGGATGGTACAGCGGGGGGGTTTAGTAAACTGGTTGCCAACATTAGTGGCAATGGAGCCTATGGTCACCTGAAGTATGAGTCGGGGGTACACAGGGTTCAGCGGGTTCCCCAAACTGAATCCCAGGGTCGGGTTCATACCTCTGCAGCCAGTGTGGTGGTGCTTCCTGAAATGGATGATGTGGAGGTAGACCTGGACCTGAATGATGTAAGGCGAGATGAATTCTGTTCTTCAGGACCCGGGGGACAATCAGTCAATACGACCTATAGTGCAATTCGCCTTACTCACGAACCCACTGGAATTGTCGTACAATGCCAGGACGAAAAATCAAAATTGAAGAATTACGACAAGGCCCTGAAAGAACTTAAATCGCGCTTATATGCCATCGAGCTAAGGAAACAGCAGGAAGAGATCGGTGCAGAGCGACGATCCATGATAGGGAGTGGTGACCGATCAGACAAAATCAGGACCTATAACTATCCTCAAAGCAGGGTGACAGATCACAGGATAAGCTATAGCCAGCACAACCTGCCCTCAGTCATGGATGGAGAGATCGGGGAGTTTATTGAACAACTTCGGCTGGCTGAGAATTCAGAGAAAATGAATGAGGAACAAGCATGATTCCTCATTTTTCCCGTTATAAATCATGATGCGTTTTCTTTTAGCAATTCTTGTTTTGGCAGGTGTTTGGGCCTGCGGGGAAGAAGAAACACCTGGATTTGCCACTGAATTGAGGTTTTCGGCTGATACTCTTCTTTTTGATACCGTATTCAGCTCGGTGGGAAGTATCACCAAGCGATTCCGGGTTTACAATGAATCGCCGGAAGACGTTATTATTCCTGAAATCTATCTTGGCAATAAGGGCAGTTCACCTTACAAGGTCATACTTGGCGGTGAGGAGGGTTATGAATTTGGGGATTTCGTCCTGGATAGGGGAGATAGTGCCCTGGTTTTGGTAAGTGTTACTATTGATCCTCAAGATCAGGATTTGCCATATATTGTCAGGGATAGCCTGGTTTTTGAATCGGACAACAATTTTTGGGATGTGGATCTGTTCGCCTGGGGGCAGGATGCCTGGTTTCTGTCTGACAGTGTGCTGAGCTGTAATACAACCTGGTCGGCGGGCAGGCCTTATGTAATTTATAACTCGGTCCTGGTGGACACACTTTGTACGCTGACGATTGAAGCGGGTACAAGAATTTATTCACACCCGGGTTCAGGGATATTTGTCAAGGGAACCGTGCTTAGTTCAGGGACTGCGGAAAACAGAGTGACGTTCTCAAATGACCGCTTTGATGAAGACTTTATAAATGCTGCCGGGCAATGGGAAGGTCTATATTTTTTAGAAGGTAGTGCGGGTAATCTATTTGAGTACACCGACATCAGGAACGCTGAATTGGGCTTGCGGGTGGGTACACCAGACCCCGATACGGATCCCGATGTGGTGCTAAACCAGGTTACCATTGAAAATATGTCTTCGTATGGGGTGCTTGCTTTTACTTCGGATATTTCTGCTTCCAACCTTCTGATCAATAATTGCAGGTTAGGGGGGTTTGCCGGAATTGCGGGCGGAAACTATATTCTTCAGCATGCAACGATTGCCAACTTTCCTGTCTCGTTCCTTTTTGATGGGCCTGCATTGGTGTTAAGTGATAATATCATTCTTTCCAATGATGAGTTGCTCGAGGATGATCTGTTTGCACAGATTGAAAATTCGGTGATTTGGGGACCGGCCAATGACGAAGTGCAACTCAGCGAAACGGGAAACAATCTGTTTGTGGTGGTTTTTGAAAGAAATCTCTTACGTAGTCCAGGAAGTTTTCCCCCTTCCAATTTTAATGAGGACCCCCTATTTGAAGACCCTCAGAATTACAATTATCTCCCTTCCCAGGATTCACCCTTGCTTAATGCCGGCCTTGAGCTTGGGGTCCCTCAAGACTTGTATGGCAACTCCAGGTCCAGCCCGCCGGATATTGGCGCCCTTGAAAGACAAAACTAGAAAGTAGATTCTTCTTCGAGATGATCGAAATCGCCACGCAAAGTCCTGAAACGTTTTCGGGCTTCTGCAGCAAATACACTACCTGGAAACATACCCAGGAATTCAATATACACTTCCATTGCCTTCCCGGTATCTTTCAAATGCAGCTCATATATCTCACCGGTTTTAAAAAGCGCGTCATCTGCAAGAATGTCCAAGGGATGCTGCTCTACGATTCTCGACAACAGATCGATGGATTCAAGAAACTCTCCACGTTTCATCCTAATGTCTGCTTCGAGCATCAGGATCTCATCGGAAAGCGTGTGGAATGGAAAGTGTGAGATCATTTCATCTATTTTCTGAAGAGCTTCTTCTTCCTTGTTCTGAAAAAGTAGGAGCTCAATCTCAGCGTAAGCTCTCATTGCCTCTTCTGTACTGTCCATTGCAATGTTATCTTTGATCAATACACTTAGAAATATGGCATCATTCGAAATCTCTCGTGTTGTGGCTTTCTTGATAATATCAAGATGTTCTTCGGCCAGTAAAAAGTCACCCTTGAAATAAGATAGTTTTGCATTCCTGAGTTTGGCTTCGTATCCAATTGGGGTGTCTTTCATTTCCTTTTCTACCTGGGAGTATAATAAGCTTGACTCCCAGGGTTCTCCATTCAGGAGATAAATATCACCCAGATCGAGTTTCGACTTTGCTTTAATCTCCCGGTTAGTTCGTGGTATCTGAACAATCCTGTTGAGTATTGTTATAGCTGAATCTTTCTCATCGAGGTAAAAAGCATGCAGTAGAGCCTTGTTTCTCAAAGCCTCAAGCGTATTGCGATCAATGCCCAGCTCACCAATCAGCACATTATAATCTGCAATTACTTTCCTGATTTCCTCCTCTGAAATGGGATATGTGTTTTTCACCCTAAGCTCGTATGCCTGGATTAGGTACATTTTTGCGCGGATATAATTAACGGTAGCCGGATAGGTGTTAATCACGTAGTCAAATATTTTTGACGCCGTATTAAAATCATTGTTACGCAAGGCAATGGTTCCTATTTCAATCGATTTATCCCCTTCTTTCCCTTGTCTTCGATCAAGCGATCGCGCCTGGATGAAGGCGCCGTAGAAGTTCTTCAACTGAAGATTGGTCCATATCAACAGATCCACATAGGTAATGTTTGCAGGCTCATCCTGGATTCGTTGATAGAGGAGGGTTTCCAAAATCTCCAGTTCTCCTGTTTCTGTGAGAAGATTGCTCAGTGTATTCTTAACATATCGGCTGTTGTTGGGATTTGCAGTAATGTAATTTAAATACTCTTCCACCATCTGTTCCCGGTTGCTTTCGATCCTGTAAAGGTTAGCCATCTCAAGGCTGTAAAGCTTAGGATTATTAAGTACCTGCCTGCTCTTCTGGAATGTAAGAAGTGCATACTGGTTGAGCTGATTGTTAGCAAAGTAGGTGGCGGCATGCCTGGTCAGGTAGGGATTGTTTACGATTTGATCAATGATTGAACGAATGTATTTGTCAGCGGTACCTTCCTTATTTTCTGCACGATACAAACGGCCCAGGTCCAGCTTGTAATACAAGTTGGATGGATGTCTTTTTATTAATCTATTAAGATATTTTTCAGCTGTCTTGAAATCATCTGTACTCAATAGCAGGAAAAAATAGTTATTGTGAATGAGGCTGACCTTGGCTGGATCTCTTGAGACTTCTTCATAAAGCGCTTTGGCTTTCTCCACTTCACCCCGAGCGTAGTATTCGTTGGCCAGCTTAACCTGGTCGGATTCCTGGCTGAATGATTGTAATCCTGAAAAGACCAAGATGAACAGAATGATGAAGTGATTCTTCCTTATCCACATAATTCAACTCCCCTATACTATTAATAAGATTATAATTTAAATATTATTATTCATTGTTACCCTGTGGATTCTGTGAATAACTAATTGAGAATTTTATTGGATATTCTATTTGTTGATAAACGTTATCTTATTCACCAAAGTTTACACATTCAAAAGTTCAATCAAAAGGCAAAGAGATTCAACTACCGGGTGTTCTCCACATTAGTTAAGTTTAAGTGGGAAACCTGTTTTGCTCAATCAAGCATTGTGAATACGAAGTGTAAAAAACAGGGTTTGTCAACAGTCAACCGAAGATTTCCTAATTGATAAACGTATTGGTTCTAGGATAGATGATAACTAACTGATTTTCCACAGGGCTCACCTACTTATTAACAGGTTTATCAAGGTAAATTTCATGAGGCCCCAGGATCCAATTGGCCTTAAGACCCAGTGAATTTTCACCATCTGACTTCTTGTAGAGCAAAACAGGCTCTGGCTCAATGCGATTGTAAACGTCTCCGGAAAACCATTCACCATCATTATCAGCATCTACCAGCGTCCTCAACAGATAAGTACCGGGAGAAAGCAGAACGAAGGAGAATTTGGATTCATTCTTTCTTTGATCGAGCACCTTGAATTGATTGTCGAGTAGCTGAACGGTAAAACCGATGCTATCAGTTGCAAACACCTCTACTTCAATGGAGCCCCTTTCTTCTGTACTGGTCCATTGAAGCCGGGTACTCTTATTTTCGGAAGAATCGTTCTCAACACTTCGAAACAGCTGATCAGCTGCAAATAACTGAACATCGCTGATATCAGTGCTATCATCTATATAATCTGATAAATCGAAATGGAACGTTACCTGTGTTCGGTACTTGTTCCATCTCATCAAAGTGTCAGATATCAATAACTGAGTAGTCGAATCAAGCTGTATGTAAAGGCTATCTTTTTTAAGGAGCAAAGAGGGTTTGTTCATATTGATCTCACCCTTTAATTCATTCTTTTCCTTAAATATTGGAGCTGCTTTTATTGCTATACTATACGTATCCGGTCTGCGTGGGCTCTCATTAAACTTTAACCAAACTGTATCCTGTTGTGACTGAATTCCCAAACTATCAGTAACCTTTAACATTAACTGGGTACTGTCTTTCAGGAGGTTGTTGTAAAATTTAATCGACTGATTATCGTCATCTATTTTATGTATAAGGCTGTCTTTACTGATTATTTCATAAGCCATTATTGATTTATTGTATTTGACCAGGAAGTATTTTCCCGAGGATCGAGCGGTTTGAAGGGTGGGTTGCCTGAGGTCTTTAGCAAAAAAGGGTATTTCTATTTCAGTCAGTGAACTATCCAGTGCAATTTCGTCACCCACAAAGCCATACGCCTCATTCTGAATGTCGAGAATTGAGTTTTTGTTTTTATCGGCCAATACATATAAACGATACTTACCCCGCTTTAAATTAGACAGCAAAAAATTACCTTCTTCATCCGTTAAGGTCAGATAATCAGGAGCCCTGTTAAATATATCAAAAGTGTCCTCTGCGAAGTATGCCCCCACCAGCAAATCCTTTGAAGGCTTCCTAGTTAGCAAATGGAGTACGGCACCTTCAATAAACGCACTATCTAAGGAAGGGCCGGTTGAAAAAGCCAACTTTAGATTTTCTGCAGGATTATTTTCAGTGATGTCCCTGATTGATTCCCTGAACATCAGGGTATAAGTAGTACTATCGGATAATCCTTCGGGGAGGGTAATAAATACCCGATTTTTTTTCGCAGTGGCCTCTACATCACCTTCCAGGCGCGGAGTAATCATCAGTTGATCACTTATATTATTCAGGTTAACCCTTTCGGAGAATTCCAGGATGATATTGTTTCCCTTAAAGTTTACAGACTGGTCAGGGGGATCCGAATAGATCAATACAGGAGCTATTTCATCTTTCGGTCCACCACCTGGTGAAGTGACAGAAGCGCAACCTTGTATAATTAATGATAGAATAAATATGCTTCTATACACTATTTATTTTTTAGTATATAAATTAAACTAGAAAAGTTATTATTTTTCAATGCTAAGCGGTTGGATCTTTTTCCGGACATTAACGCTTTAATATATGGAAAACCGTTTCCCAGGTACCGCTCACTCAATAGGCTAACATAATAACTGTCGAGTTTCATGGGAAGTATTTTTTCAATCCTTAGTTTGTGATTCCTGGCCAATGCTTCAACACTCTTCCTGTTGAAGTGGAATAAGTGCCTTGGTACGTCCCAGCCCGCCCAGAATTCCCCATATTTTGCAGCGTCCCAGGATTCATGATTTGGCAGTGCTACAATAATCACACCATCGTCATCGAGTATCTTCCGGGATCTCTTCAGGGTATCATTT